>CAKQVC010000151.1 GCA_934277655.1 uncultured Clostridia bacterium | reverse complement strand
TAATTTTCTTAAGCTCTCAATGTACTGAGCTCCTGTCATTAGTGCCATTGTGTCATCTCCTTGTGTCATATTTTTTCATGTTCCGATACTTATTTGTTATAGTATTCGTATGCAAAAGCCGCTGCACCTATAGCTCCTGCCGCCTGGCAGTGTGGTGCTACTTCGATTTCACAGCCCATTTCTTTCGAAAGTGCCTGTACCATATTTGCATTTAAGGCAACGCCTCCCGTCATGACAACTTTCGGTTCATAGCCGACACGATTGCACATGCCCATAACTCGTTTTGCGATCGCAACATGAGCGCCTCTTGCCACATTAGAAATATCCTCGCCTGCAGCAAGTCTTGAAATAACTTCACTTTCTGCAAAAACGGTACATACGTTGTTGATGGAAATTTCTTTGGTTGCTTTATCTGCAAGACCTGAAAGGTCATCTAATGTGCATCCCAGCACTCTCGCCATAACCTCCAGAAATCTTCCTGTTCCTGCCGCACATTTTTCGTTCATAACGAAATTAGCCACTTTGCCGTTTTTATCAAGCTTGATGACTTTTGCATCCTGCCCTCCAATATCGACAATGGTTTTCGCATTTTCGGTAAGGTAATTTACGCCCTTCGCATGACAGGTAATTTCTGTGATCTGCTTGTCTGCGTCCTTGTAATTTACTCTTCCATAGCCTGTTGCAATAGTATATTCGATGTCATCCTTCGTAGCGTGTGCCTGTTCTAATGCATCGGCAATGACCTGTTCATAAGCGGTTGTCCCGGTACCCAGATTGAGTACCGAAACCCCCACAAGTTGTTTGTTATCGTCAATAATCGCCACTTTCGTTGATGACGATCCGATATCTATTCCTAAAAACATTTTTCTTTTCCTCTTGTTCTCGCCCCAGCAGAATTTCACTCTGAAGGGTTCAAATATTGATTAGAGAAGCATTTCCGTAAAGCTCTGTACTCTTGTTCTGATCTGCTCGAATGTCGTCAGCTGCTGGTCAATTTCCAGATAAAGTTCCGGTACACCTGCTTCTTCCAGCTCTGCTTTGTAAATCGGATAGTCATATTCTTCCGGATCGCAGAACTTCATCATCATAACAACAACAGCATCCGCACTCTTTTCTTTTACCATGTCGATCAGCATCTGACCTCTTGTTTTCTTTGGTTCATACAGGAAAGTATCGCCTCTCTGGTCTGCTACGATATATGCCATCTTATGGTACACATCTTCATCAGTATCCCTTGCCGGCGTTCTCCACAGACGAGAACCCATGCTCAGATCATCGCCTACAATTGCAACATCATTTTCTTCAAAGATTTCCAGCACTTCAACTGGTTCTGACAGAAGACCGGTTACGATCACTTTCGTACCCTTGAAGTTTGATGCAGGTTCGGCTTTCAATCCTTCGATGATTTCTTTCACATCTTTGGTATAAACTGCCTTATCCATGAACTGTCCAGCCTTGATGATCAGATGACGGGTCTTAGCACCGATGATCTCCGGATGCTGTGCCGCAACTTCTGTGAACTCTCTCATAGTCTTTCTATAGTCTTCATAAACCTCAAAAGCTGCTTCAACTTCTTCCTCTACGATAATCTTTCCGAGGATCATTTCCAGTTCGTGTTTTACTCTCTTGGTTTCACTGATCATGAAGTCCACGCCTGCCGGAAGATCTCTGTGCTGCGGATAAGCCATTGCAATGGTCGGAACCTGTGGAACAGCTACTTTCCAGTTTTCTACGATGCATTTTAAAGTATCGCAGAAAGTCGGGATGATAACTGCTTTCAGTTCATCGTAAACGCCTCTCATGCCGAACTCAATATTGGTTCTCATGATGGAGCAGCAGAAGCTTTGCAGATATTTGTCTGCCAGCTGGATTTCTGTTGTTCCGCCCCACATGCCTACTGGTATGCATCCTGCTGCATAAACAATTTCCTCTGGTGTATGGATCGGGAAACATCCAACTAATTCTTTACCTGTTTCTTTTTTTGTCTGTGCAATCGTTTTCCCCGGATTTAACCCTGCATCACACAGTTTTTTGATTGTCTCCTGATAGCCCATTAGATGTCACCTCTTCTCTTTGCTTCTTTGTTCTTTTCCATCATTTCAACTAAAGCTTGAATTCTGGTTTCATACTGTGCATCACTGAATACTCTCGGGTCTGTCTGGTCGCCGTCGAAGATAACGGACGGGCATCCGGTCTTTTCTGTGATTCTTCTCTGAACTTCATATGTTCTGAAGTCCATCAGCTTACAGCTTCTGTTACTATGGAAAACAACACCGTCTACATTGAAATCTTTAATCAGTCTTTCCATCTGGTCGCTGCCGTAATCAAGGTTTCTGTTTGCATAGTTGCCGGTATAGCTTCTTGCCATTCCGTCCAGATCGTTTGTTTCATATACCTTGTACCAGCTGTTCGGATAGGTGCTGGTTACCATGTTGATTCCATATTTTTTAAGCAATTTGAAAGTTGTGGAAAGGTGTGGCCAGCATGCGATGCCGTCCCAGATGATTCTGTACTGTTCTTCTGCGCTGTTCCATGGGCCTTTTCCCTGTTCTGCCTTTTCTTTCAATTCTTCGTACCAGAGTTTGAAAAGCTTGTGTCCATCCTCGGAGCTTCTCATACATACGATCATAGCCATATAGTTGAACATATCAAAGCCGTTCAGCGGGGAAGGTGTTACTTTACCCCAGTCAGTGGCTTTTTTCCACCATTCGCAAGTAGCATTGTTCATCTTCATTTTTTCGCCCAGCTTGTCGTAATCCATTTTTCTTCCTGTGAAATCTTCCAGCTGGCGGATAGCATTTTCAAGCTGTCCTCTGATATACTGCGTCGCATTGTCAGGTACTTCATAAGTATGATTAAACGGCATATCGAAAAGAATCATCGGGATGTTCAGCTTCTTTGCAATGTTTTCATACCATTTTAATACAGTATGACAGATATTGGATGAACTGAAGATCAGATCCGGCATAGGGATATCCTGTGCTTCTGCATGCTTCAGATCAACATAGCCCATGTTAACTCTGGCATAAGAACAGATGTCTGCACTGTACCCAATTCCTTCGGAATGCTCGATGAACTTCATCGCTTCTTTTCTTGCACCGATGGCTGCAGCATGGTTTTCCGGATATACGGTAGCCAGATCCATTGCGTCCAGAAGTTCATTCGGACAAATTGAAGTAGCCCATACAACTGGCTTGCCTTCTGCCTTTGCCTGCAGTGCGCCGTTATAGTGTTTTTCTGTTAACTGTTGTAATAATTCTTTTGATGTCAATTTTTTTTCTTCCATGTGCCACGCCTCCTACTTATTTTTGTAAACTGGCTTGCGTTTTTCGATAAATGCTCTCATGCCCTCTTTCTGGTCTTCCGTGTTGAACAGTTTCGGCCATGCTTTTGTTTCGATGTCAATTGCTTTTTCCATGTCCGGTTCCTGGATGCCTCTCGTTACAACATCCTTAACCATGCGGATCGCAACAGGTCCGCGTCTTGCGATTCTTCCTGCCATCTTCATTGCAGCGGCCAGAGCCTCGCCTTCTTCAACTACCTGGTTTACAAGTCCCATCTGGAGTGCTCTGTCTGCACTGACAGCATCGCCGGTAAAGATCAGTTCCTTGGCAAATGCTTCTCCGCAGATTCTCGGCGCACGGATGGTTCCGCCTGCACCCGGGAAGATGCCCAGCGTTACTTCCGGGAATCCCATTTTAGCGGTTCTGCCTGCGATACGAATATCTGCTGTCAACGCAAATTCCATGCCGCCACCCAGTGCGTATCCTTCAATCGCTGCAATAACCGGAAGCGGAAGTTTCTCAATCTTGTTGAAAGTTGGAGTAAAGGAAAAAACTTTCGCCTCTTCTTCATTACATTCCGCCATGCCTTTGATGTCAGCACCCGCTGCAAAGTTCTTGTCGCTATGAAGCACAACGCACCGAATGTCAGAATCCTTCTGTATTTCGTCTATAATCTTGTCGATCTCGTCCACAATGTCACGGCTGAGTGCATTCAGTGCTTCTGGACGGTCAATGGAGATTACGGCAATATTATCTTCTTTTTTATAAATTACCTGGGACATTTTCTTTCCTCCCTGTCTCCTATTTATTGTAATCGTAGAAACCTGCTCCGGACTTTCTTCCCAGTCTTCCAGAATCAACAAGTCTTCTGATCTGTGGGCTTGGTCTGAATCTGTCGCCATATTCTGCAAACAGAATTTCATCTACCTGCTGGTTCAGGTTGTGGCCGGTAATATCCAGAAGTGCAAAAATTCCCATCGGATGACCAAGACCATATTTGCAAATCTTATCAACATCTTCAACAGAACATACGCCTTCTTCTACCAGACGGCATGCTTCCAGATACATGCAGTGGAAAATTCTGTTCAGTCCGAAACCTACAACGTCTTTTACCTTAACCGGTTCTTTTTCGATCGCTACCAGAAGCTGATATACCTCTTCAATCGTTTCTTCTGCAGTCAGAAGCGCCGGAATAACCTCTACAAGCTTCATAACGCTTGCCGGTGAATTAAAGTGTGTACCGATGAACTGCGGCTTTCTTTCCTCTGAAACTGCTGCTGCAAGCTTTGTGATCGAAATTGAAGAAGTGTTGCTTGCCAGGATCGTTTCCTTCTTGCAGATCTCATCCAGCTGTTTGAAAATGTTGTTCTTTACTTCCAGAACTTCCAGTGCTGCTTCGATGACCAGATCACAGTCTGCCATGTCTTTCATGTCAGCAGTTGCATGTACGCGTGCAAGAGTTGCAGTCTTATCTTCTTCTGTAATTCTGCCTTTCTTGATATTTTTGTCCAGAACAGCTGCCTGCTTTACCTTGCCATTGTCTGCCAGTTCCTGTGTTATATCACTGAGAACTGTGTCATATCCTGCCCTTGCAAAACAAAGTGCGATTTCTGCTCCCATCATTCCGGCGCCTACAACGCCAACTTTCTTAATCATGTGCTTATTCCTCCATAATCTTATAATTTATCATTGCTGATTTAGTTTTTTCCAATGCCCAAAGGCTTTGTTCTAGATATATGCAAAAATCAAGCCAACCAAAAAAGCAGAACGAATTTTTCCCGATTCGTTCTGCTTAATTCTTCAATCCCTTTAATTTCAACGCTTCCAGTAAACAGTATTTTTTATTGGATTTTCAAACTGTCGGCCTGATACGTTTTTTTCGATGCATGGCGGCATCATAAAAAATATTTCTTTATATTTTCTGCAGTCATTCCCATGAAGAACGTTAAATTTCTTGCAATTCTGCATTATGCATTCCTGCAATTATGCTAAAAGGAATACTTAGTCCAGACCATACTTCTGAAGTTTCCGCACAATCGTAGATTGATTGACATCCAGCTTATTAGCCATTTCCCTTGTAGAATGGCAGGTTTCCTTCGCACGGCGCAAAATCGTTTTTTCAAGCTCCTCGGTGGCTTCCGCCAACGTCAGGCTGTCGATGTCCACGATGTCTTTTACAAGCCTGTCCACCTCTCCTTTTTCGGTAACCTTCGGTTCCCACGGAAGATCTTCTGTCTGAAGATATTCATTATTGCTGACGATGACCATGTTTTCGATCACGTTTTTCAGCTGACGGACATTTCCGGTCCATTCATGTGCCTCCAGCTC
>CAKQVC010000150.1 GCA_934277655.1 uncultured Clostridia bacterium | reverse complement strand
TGCTTGCTTGCTTGCTTGCTTGCTTGCTTGCGCAAGAATCATGCCATTTTTGTAATTTTCAAATCGTTTTGCGTACACGTTTGATTTCCTCGTATTTCCAAAATCACCTCTCATTCTACACCAAGTCATCACGCTTGTAAAGGGGCAATTTTTTAGATGGTTTGGGAGGATTTTTAGGTGAAGAGACGCTTTGATCTCGCTTGTCGAATTTTGTCGGAATCCGTCGGAATTTTCTTAGACACAAATCCCATTATTTGCATTGCATTTATTTCCATATCATGCTAATATTATCTTACAGATTCTGTATGAATCAGAGCACGCGCGCAAGCTCGGAAATGGAGAAAAATATGGCTAAATACAAGTTCAACAACAAACTGATGTTTGCACTCGTCATGCAGGACGAGGAGATTTGCGCGGAATTCATTCAGCGACTCTTTCCGGGAAAGGCCGAGTTATGTCATTTTTATCTGTCTGAAAGATCCGTTCGAAATGGGCGAAGCGGCTGGACTGTCAAGGGGACGCACTGAGGGCGCCGCACATGAAAAGCGCGAAATTGCGAAAAGCATGAAGGAAGAAGACCTCACGAAAGATGTCATAAAAAAAATAACCGGGCTTTCCGACGAAGAGGTGGAAGAATTATAAGCGCTATGTATTAATCGAGTAGTTCGCACTTGCAGTTTATTGCAGGTGCGGTTTTCTTAAAAGCAGCCTGTGCATGCAGGTTGCTGATTTTCTTTGGCTCGCAAGGAGGATTTTGGGGTGACTCCCCCTTTTTATCTCCTCGTTATTCCGTTTTCCGCACCACGCATCCTTTCTTAAAGAAGCAGATTGCATATTTGAGAATTGGCTGATAGCCGTCTTCTGCAATCGGGACTGTGTACTTCTGCGCTTCTATCTGCGCGAGTGCTTCCTCGCACTTCTTCTCCATCCCCTGAATTGTGTCTGAAATTTTCAGTTCCAAAATCATCGCTCTGCCTCTGAATTTCAGTTCCGTCATCACAATGTCGGGTCTTCCGTTTCCGCTCTCGCGGTTGGGACTTGCAAGATAACCGTTATTCTTCAAAAGATTCACAAGAAACTCGCGATAGTAACTCAAGTGAAAGTGGCAGATTGTGTCATGTAACTGCGTGGAAATAAAGTTTTCCGCCGCGTCTACAATCCTACGAATGAGCATTCGCTTGGAAGAACTGTTTGCCCAGTATTTTCGCGGAAAATTCGGAACTTGATCGCAATTACGTATATAGTTAATTATGCTCCACGGGTTATAAATTTCCGTTTCACCGAAATAATATCCGCCATACCATTTCTTTATTTCACCAAAATCTTCCTCTGACTCAAAATATGCCAGCATTTCTTACGCTCCCTTCAAGAAGTCTGTGCTTTCTGTCTTTTCCACACGTACACTTATTTATAGTATACTTAATTTTCGCCCATGAAACAACAAAAAATACGAAAACCCACTGAGAATTTCTCAATGAGTTTTCGCGTGCTTACATACAAGTTCTAATTTCCGAGCATAGTCGAAGAAATTATATCGAATCCTCCTTGCGCCAACGGCGTTCGCGTCGAAGCCGCATAGAAATTGGAAGATTCGTTATTTTGTTTTACTCCATGTTCTTGCTGCGTACTTACACTGTTTCAGTGCTGTCTTCGAAACGAGCTTGCCGTTTTCATCGTAAACTCTTACCTGCACTTTATAGAAATACTTCGTGCCCTTCTTACCGCTTGTATTCGTATAGGTTGCAGTTTTCTTTGTAACTGTGGACTTATACGAAGCTGCTTTCTTCGCAGAACGATAGTATCTGTACTTAACCGTATAGCCAAGATCTTTCAGTTCCTTGATGGAAGCTGTCGTCTTGCTGCTTGTCTTAACCGTTACTTGGACGTTCTTCTTTGCAGTCTTTGCGGAGCGTGCTGTCAGCCTCATGGATGCGGTCAGCTTCTTTGCTTTCGCAATTTTAGCTGCGTTGTCATTGGCTGGCTCTTCCGCTGTCCTTTCGATTGCAACGGTTATCGTGGAGCCTGTCGTGGCTTCCGACATCGCTTTCAGCTCATCCTGCGTGTAAGTCTTATCGTCAAACGGAGTCTTGATGGTCAGCTTCGCATCGGTATCCTTTATAATGGAGTCGATGAAGCTCTTATCGAGTGTTACATCCGCCTTCGTCGCATCGCCAACTGCCGCTTTGGAAACATTCAGGATAATTTCTTTCGATTTACTTGCTTTCACCTGTTTCAGAATTTCCTTCTGATTGTCAGCAGAGACTTTGACATCGGCAACTTTGGTCTTGGTGCCATCTGACGCGGTCTTTTCGCTCACCTTGACTTCAGTTGGAGAAGTGGTTGTTTTCGTCTTAGTGTCAGTGGTGACATCCTTGATCTCTTCGACAGTACCACTATAGGAATTCCCAATATCTTTTCCAAGGTCGCGCGTATAGAGCCATTCTACATAATCTCCCGCTTTCAGCTTATAAAGAGAAGCTGAGTATGAAGGGAAATAACCATTCACACGATACATCCAGCCTGAATTCGGACCGCAATCAAATTCTCCAAGACCTTCAATGGCTTCTACATATACCCCTTCATACTTCGTATTCCAGTTCGGACGGTAGGAAAGTCCTGCCTTACCTAAAACTGAAAATGCAGTCTCACCCTGTTCATAGGTCAGCTCCTTCTTTTCGAAATACGTCTTACCCTGTGGGTCAGCAACTCTCAAATAAACAACGTTTGAAGATGGCGCACTGCTGCCTTCGATTTTCACCTTAAATACAGCATAAACGTTTTGATATTTAACCTTTAAGGTTCTTTCACCAGTAGTTGAAGAATCAAAACCAACTATTTCCAAATCCTTGGTTGCCGGTTCAATTACCGTTCCATCGCTGAAAGTTACTTTAACAGCAAGCCCTGACGACTCGAATTTTTCGCCCTTTTGATAGGTTGTTTTGCTCGGTTCCCTTACAATTTTAAGGCTTACTGCAACTGCCTCTTCCGCCCACTTTTCTGGTGCATCTGGTTTACCAAAGGCGTAAGGCTGCACTGCTGCTTTCGCATACAAGTAACTTCTGTATGCTGCCAGCGCGCGTAATCCCTGTTCGGTCGATAATGCGTTTGCAATTCTGTTATTATCGTATCCAAATTCATCTGAATATGATATTTTAAAGGTTAAAAGTCCGCTGAGAACACTGTTTTGCTTTCCTGCTGACCATTTCGTGAAAGCTTCGTCTTTTGCCGCATCTTTTCCCATAGAGGCTAACGCAATCATTACCATCGCAGACGAGTTGGAATTGATTGTATCATATGACGCATACTTACCGTTCTTGTCCTGCAGTTTGCTTAAGGTCGCAAGTGCCTTACTTACTGCATTTTCAACATTTTTATTATCTTTTGCATAAGGCGCAAGTGCTGAAATTGCCATAGCTGTTACATCCGGGTCCGCGGCTCCGCTTGTCTGCAGGTTCCATCCTCCGTCTGTAAGCTGCTGTTTCAGCAGATACTGCATCAGGTTTTCTCTGCTCCATGTGCCATTTTTTACCTCATATTCGCCGCTGTCAAATGCAAGCAACGCGAAGGTCGCGCTGTTTACAGACATTGCGGATTCTGGAAAACTCTGAATCGAGGCAATCAGATTCGTGACAACATTTCCCTTCTGATCGTAGAATGTCCGGTATTCGTTCAGCTTGCTGCCGTCAATTCCAAGTGCAGTTAATGCAATCAGCACTCTTTCATAGTCAGTTACCGAAAGCGGGTTAATTCCGTTGATTGCTTTCGATACATAATGCTGTTTGTCGCTTTCCTTTGCAAAAAGAGCATCTGCCTTTCCGAGCATTGCCATATCAACGATTTTCCAATCGTCAGCGGTTGATGATTTATCAGCGATCCATTTCTTTGAAATTGCTTTAATTATCTTGTCAATTTCTTCCTCACCATTTACCTGCAGACCGTCAATTGCATTGCGAAGGGCTGTCTCTGCAGCATTAATTCTGCTCTGACTTGCATCTGTTTCTGTCAAAACTGTTTCCGCCGCACTCAATGCGTCTGTTAGAGCTTTTTGTGATGCTTCAGTATAGTTATACTTTTTAAGGTCTATCGCCTTTGCTTCTGCAATAGTCGCTGAGAGTTTTGTTGTATCTTTTATCAAAACTAGATTCTTTACTGCCGATTTTAAGTTATTCTCACATTCTTTTGCCTGTTCAGCTGTCGTGTTAAGAGAATACAACGCCTTCTGTGCTTTTTCAATCGCTTCGGCAAGTGGTGCATAGGAATCTGAAGAATAGTTTTCGGCCTCCTCTGCTGAAGCCTCTGTCAAAGCGTCTTTTAATGCTTTCTTAGCTTCTGTTGGATAGGTATCCTTGACATTTAGGGATGCCTTTTTGTCGTTTGCTTTAAACTCCTGATACATTTGCAAGGTTAAAATTACAGTCGGTGTAAAGTTTTTACTGTATTTAACTTGAGTTACAGATTCCGTAAATCCTGTCCTATCTGCCAAAAGATTCGGAATAAAGGATGAAATCAAACCAGTTTCATTTACTTTTACGGTTTCTGGATCTTCTCCTAAAGCCATCAACGCCATGGCAATATAACAGCGATCTTCGAGGGTTGTTGTCTTTGTATAATTTGTCTTTAAGGTTGCAATTGCTTTATCAATTTTTTGAACTGCTGCTTCGTGGTTTTGATTCGTGCTGTCTTCGTATACATCTGCTAACGCCATGATTGCGTAAGCTGTATATTCTATATCCAGCCGGGAGCCACTTTTCCAGCCTCCTACTTTCTCGTCAAAGATATCCAGCAGGTGCTTTTCAACAGCCACTTTATCACCGTCTTTCAGCTCCGGATAAGCGCCAGTGCGACTAATAAGAAGCCAGCCGGCAAGGCTCATGCTAGAAGTGTTTGTATCTTTAAAGTTATCCTGCCACATCTGGGAAAGGGCTGCTTTAGTTCCGCCTTCCGGAATATAGTAGTTCAAATCGTTTCCAAGTGCAGTCATGCCAAGAGCGGAGCGCATTATATCCCTAGTCGGTCTGCTGGCATAAGTGTTCTTTAAGTCTCTGTCCGCAGCTTCTATGAATCTTGCAAGTCCAGTTTCAGTCATGGATAGACCTGCTCTGCTCAATGCAAGTACGCCGTATCCATCACCAGTACCAGTCTGCCATTCCTCACTTTTTGCAAGGTTCTTCAGTAGATTTGGGAGTTCATCCAAAAGATTTACGTTGCTTTTCAGGCCTTCAATTGCAGATTCAATCTCTGCTTTTGCTGCATCAACTGCACTCTGTTCTGCTGTAAATCCATTTGTAATTAGAGTTTCACCATTTTCCAATGCACTCTTAAGCGCTGCATAGGATTCTGCGGTATAGTTTCCTTCAGTAACACGCTTAGCCTTATCAACAGCGGTCTGTAAATCTTTTAAAGATGCTGTGTAGCGGAATGTGACCGTATCACCGTCCGTAAGTCTGGATCCTTCTGCGAAGTAAAGACTGCTGTCGTTTTTCGATTCATATCTTACTGTTCCGTCTTTTGAAACAACTTGAACTTTCCAGTATCTTCCGCCTTCACTCTTTACGCCGAAGAAGGTTCCGATGGTTGCATACATCATATTCGATGAGGCACTCTTCAAACCTGATGCATCATTAAATTTAAAATTTTCATCAGAAGCTTTCAAC
>CAKQVC010000149.1 GCA_934277655.1 uncultured Clostridia bacterium | reverse complement strand
GACTAACTCTATCACAGATTCATATCTATCACGTTCGTCACAAAAATTTGTGGATTATGCACAGCGCATGATAAATATCTAATTGATATGGGTGATAAAATACATAATAGCTAAAAAACACATGGCAATTTTGCGCTCACATGAAACTCCATTAAAAAAGCCGCTCCTGCTACAACCAAGAGCGGCAAGGCTGTAAAGCCTAAAGCTTAAATGGTTGAGTCGTAAGACTCTATCTCTTGACTTTATGATAGCACAAAGCCAGGAGCGTTGCAAGTTTTTTATGAGAGAATCAAGAACGAAAGGTGGGGAGCTTATGTTGTGGTTTTTGTTTAAAGTACTTTTTGTACTGATGGTTATAAATGGGATTCTTAGCGTGCTTCTGCACGGGGCTTCGTCGTTGCTGAACATTTGCAATACGGTTATAAACAGCTCGAACAGTTCAAGCAGTTCAAATATAACAAGCATCGCATCTGGAGGAATTGCAATAAAGTTCATGCCCTTGATCCATTACAAACGCGGTAAAGAAGGAAATTCTGAATATTTGAGAAAGATATGTCCGCAAGATTCGGCGGCAGCGAAAGACAGGCTTGAAATTTTGGATGATTTTGTGTATCTGGACGATCAATATTTCCTGCTCAGAGATGATGATGGGAATCTGTATTTGAGGCAGTATAAACATATGCACAATACTCCGGATACGATCAAAAGATATATTTTATCAAATGTACAGGATAAGGAAATCACTAGATTTAAGAAAAAAAACAGCGATTTTAGCTGCATATGCCGGGAAAAACTTGGCCGCAGTGCACAGGAACTGACGATAAGCTATAAAGATCACTGCAGTGTAAATCTTCTTATCAATACATATAATGTCTGGTATTTGACAGCGAATGCAGACCCACTTGAAACTGCATATAAAATGGAAACGAGCAATATGGATTACGTTTACACAGGAAACGGTGCTGGTGGCAAACCGTTTTCCGATAATCTTGATCTGGAACTTGACGATTCCGATGTTTTTAAAACTATTGACTTAGGTCCTGATTTTGACAGATCGGCAGGTGGGAGTTTTGGTGCTGCTTTTGGAGGGCACAGTTCGGTATCTGCCTTTGATAACAATAACCCGAACAAGTGGGGCAGTGATGCATGGTGGGAAGAGCAGGAGCGCTTCATTAACGATTCTCTGTATGTCAACCACGACTGGGATATTTTTAGGCGTGAAGAGGCAAACTGCAAGAACGAAAATTGTCATGATCCATGGCATCATCATAAGAAATAAACAGGGAAAATTTTGTTACAAAAAATAACCAAACCGCTAGGCATCGTGATATTCCTTGTCAAGCAGACAGGGTAAATGTCCTTGCGTCTGGCGGTTTGCTTACTATTTAATGTTCATCTTAATCATCATCCCAATTGTCGATATGGTTGCGGTAGTGAGAACTTTGCCCGGGGTTGGTTACTTTTTAGTCGTCATCCCAGTCGTCGTCCCAGTCATCGTCCCAGTCGTCGTCATCGAGTGCTTCCACATCGAAGTCGAGAATCTTGCCATTCGTGGCTTTGATTTCGTATTCATACTCTTGTGTGCGGCTGTAAAATTCGATTTCGTATATGCGGATTCCGTCTTCCCGGTCGAGCTTCGCTTTCGTAAATGTTACAGAAGAAGCCGATAGTCCGGCATGCTTCAAAGCGATGGATTTTGCTTTATCCACACCGATATAGGAGGAAACCGGAGACGGAGAGGACGTTGTGTTTCCGGCAGATGTAGAACCATCATGTGAATCTCCATGGCTGTTACCTGCATTGCCTGAAGAGGCACCAGAGTTTGTGTTTGTGCCGGAACTCGTGCTCGTGTCGGTGTTTGAGCCTGCGCCGGATGCGGTATTCTTGCCGGATCCGGATTCGGTTTTAGGCTCAGGTTCTGACGTCTCATTTGATTCTGCATCCCGGGATACAGATGTTTTGCGTTTGGCCTCTAAAATCGTTCCGTCGGAGGCTTTGATCTCATATTCGTACTTGCAGCCGTTTGCGTTGAAATCGACTTCATAGATGGAGACTCCGTCTTCAGTGTCGTACTTGGCGGTCAGGTTAGTTACCTGTTCAGCTTTCATTCCGGCATCGTCCAGTGCAATGTTAACCCCTTTGTCCAGACCGATGGCTTTGTTGGTGTTAACTCCGGCACCGGCTTTGATAGCCGTAAAGACGATAATGACAACAATGAGTGCCACACAAACCGCAAAAGCAGCAATCTTCGCTGGAGAATCCAGTTTTTTCGTAATCTTGTTCATCTCAAAATCCTTTCTCATTTTTTATCTCTTTCACCTTTTGTACTTCCATTTTAAATCATATAGATTAAAGAAAAATTAAAAGAATGAAGTATCTTTTTACTGCAAAACAGAGCCGGTGACGGTAAAAGTGCTGCCTTGTCCCGGCACACTGGAAACCCCAATTTTCCAGCCACAGGCCTGACAGATTTCTTTTACCATGGAAAGTCCGAGACCCAACCCACGTTCTTCATCAGATTCGCTGCGGGAGGAATCTTCCTGATAAAAGCGATTCCAGATTTTATCAAGATTTTCAGCATTGATGCCCTTGCCGTCGTCGCGGACAGTCAACGTCCAGCCAGAATGAGGAACTTTATCGGAAGTGGAAAGCGTGATCCAGATATTGCCGTCGGGTTTGCCGTATTTATAGGCGTTGCTCAGCAGATTGTTGAGAACCCGGGAAAACAGTGGCGTGTCAGCGGTTGCCTGCAGGTCTGGTTCAATCTGGCAGTGCAGGGTAACGGCAGCAGGCTTGGGAGCAGCAAAATCAGCAAGCTCAACAGGATTTGCATCAGCAGAGTTAGCAGCAGAACCGGCAAGCTCAATGGAATTTGTTGTGCCGATGACTGCGCCTGGATTTGCCAGGACGAACTGCACACAAAGATCTTCCGTAAGCTGGCTGAGAGAAATGTTTTCCGGGGAAATCTTCATGGTTCCCTGCTCCAGCCGTGTAAAAAACAAAAGCTGGGAAATGAGCTGGGTCATTTCTACACCCTGTTTTTTGATGATGGAGAGTGCTTCCCGGTACTCTTCTTCGGTATCTGCCAGTTCTAAAGCATATTCTGCCTGAGAAAGGATCACGGCAAGCGGCGTGCGGAGTTCGTGGGATGCATCAGATGTAAAGCGCCGTTCTGCTTCAAAATTTGTTTCCAACCGATCGAACATATCATTAAAGGTTTCAGCAAGCATGTGGATTTCGTCGCCTCCGGGACCAATATCCAGCCTGCGGGAAAGGTCGCCGCTGATACCGATTTCCTCTGCAGAATGTGCCAGCTGCTCCACAGGCAGGAAGGAACGCCGTACGATAACATAACCGCCCAGAAGGGCAAGAACAGCCAGTGCAGGGAGGAACCAGAAGGTCATCCGAACCCCGTTATACAGGATATTGATGTTTTCATTCTGCGAAACCGCGCCGCGAAGCCAGAGTTTTTCCAGACCCGGCGCATTCAACCGTTTTTCGTAGACATAGTAATTTTCCCCGCGAAAAGAAATTTTGCGGACAGAAAGGAATGTAAGGTTCTGGGAATTGCTGATCCGGATCGGAGCATTTCCATACAAAAGAGTTCCGTCCTCGTCATACAGTGCGGTGGAAATTCCTTCGAACACATCGCAGAAGTCGTCGTCGATTTCCAGCCAGCCGTCTTTATAGGACAAAAACTGGTCGCCCTCTTCCTGCTCGGAGTTTTGGAGGGTGCTTCGGAATTCAATTTCATCCACGTTGGAGGAAACCACGTTAACCAGCCGCTCTTTGATGTTTTCATTCAGAACGGAGGTTGCAATGGCAAACATCATGGCACTGACCAGGAAAACGATGATCAGCAGCATAACAGCATACCATAAGATGATTTTTTTCTGTATTGACAAGTTTGTTTGTTTTTTCATAATTCACCTAAAGCCAGAGCTGGAGTAAAAATATTATTTTGATGAATCCTGCGGTTCCCGGAGCACATAGCCTACACCGCGGACTGTGTGGATCAGTTTTGGTTCGAAGCCTTCATCAATTTTCTTTCGCAGGTAGCGGATGTAAACATCGACTGCATTGGTGCCGCCTTCATAATCGAAGTTCCAAAGATTGTTTTCAATGTTTTCGCGGGTAACAACTTTTCCCTGACTGCGGAAAAGGTATTCCAACAGGGAAAATTCTTTAGCAGAGAGTTTGATATCCTGTCCGCCTCGGGTTACCGTATGGGAACTGGAGTTTAAAGTCAGGTCGCAGAGGCGGTAGATCGGGGTGTTGGATTCAGCTGTTTTTCTGGTAAGGGCGCGGACTCTTGCCATCAATTCCTCGAAAGAGAAAGGCTTAACGAGATAGTCATTGGCACCAATATCCAGTCCGGTAACTTTGTCCTCGATGGAGTCGCGTGCAGTCAGGAACAGAACCGGCGTGTAATTGCCGTTTTTGCGGATGGTTTCGACGACTTCCAATCCGTTTTTTTTCGGCATGTTGATGTCCAGGATCATACCGTCATAATCAGCCATGCGGATAAAGTCAAGTGCTTCTTCTCCATCAAAGGCTGTGTCAACGCTATATCCTTCGGCGGTCAGTTTTTTCATCAGGATTTTATTCAGATCTTTCTGGTCTTCAGCAATTAGAATTCTCATGGCTGGGTCCTTTCAACTGTATGAAATGCAGAAAATCCCTGCTCCGTGTCATGGTAGTTGTTTTCTGATCGGGGCAGGGGTTTTGCTATATGTTGCTTTTGCACAGAAAATGCAGTGTTTTGTAAGAATTAATCTGTGCATGAGTTTGGTAGTTTTTAAAAAATCTTCTGCACGGGAAGAGCATCTGTAATAAGTTTTTATTTCAGCAACTCTTCGATTTCGGTTTTCGGGCGGAGTCCGATGGCTGTCTGAGCGACTTCTCCGTTTTTAAATACCATCAGAGTAGGGATGCTCATAACGCCGTACTGCATGGCAAGTTGCGGCTCATCGTCGATATTCAGCTTGCAGACTTTAATTTCCGGATGATCTTTGGCAACTTCTTCTACTGCCGGGGCGATCATCTTACAAGGACCGCACCATGCTGCCCAAAAATCAACAAGCACAGGCTTGTCTGCTTTTAATACTTCGTTTTCAAAATTATCTTTTGTAATATTTGTAATCATTTTAAATCCTCCTGAGTGATGCAATTGTGTACATTTGTCCGGACGCTGAGCGGCTCTGCTGTCGCTTTCAGCTCCGCAGACACCTTCGCTCGGACATCTGTCATACATCAGCTCTGCGTTCGTTTTCGCTCCGCAGTCGCTGTGTATGTACATTACATTATACCCCGAATTTGTTTGTTGTAATAACAGGATAGCATGCTTTTATTAAAATTAGATGAAAAACAACCGGAAAATGTGGCTGGAGAAGGCGCATTAGGCACACCTTGAATGTGATTTATTTACAACTCGCATAAAGACTACCCTATGAGGCAATTTATAATGAAAAAGTTGTGAGTTTCTGCGCAAAATCGGTCTTCTCAGCTCTTTATATTTGGCAGGGATGGTTGCTATCGGCAATAGTATTTTTTTATGAATTATACAATGTTGAAATTTCAACGACAGGTTCTATAGTTTAAAGCGATACTGTAGGAAAAATGTCAAAATTGTGTGCCACAGAGACTCCGTTGTTGCC
>CAKQVC010000148.1 GCA_934277655.1 uncultured Clostridia bacterium | reverse complement strand
TCGCACAAGAGGACGTTATCGACGCCATCGGTACTGCAGAAGTCGCTCTTTTTACCTCCAAGGTAAAAATTACCCGCCAGATCATGGATGCCTGTCCGAACCTGAAATTCATCGGCGTCACAGCAACCGGTTATGATAATATCGACATTGCCGCCGCCAAAGAAAAGGGAATTGCGGTCTGTAACGTACCTGCCTATTCTACTGAAGCGGTAGCACAACACACCTTCGCACTGCTTCTGGAAATTACCAACAACGTAGGACTTCATAATCAGGCTGTTCAGGATCACAAATGGGAAAATGCTATTGACTTCTGTTTCGTAGAAAAACCGCTGATGCAGCTTTCTGAAAAGTCTTTAGGAATCGTCGGATATGGCTCGATTGGTAAACGTGTCGCTGAAATTGCCAAAGCATTCGGCATGACAGTCAATATTTACAGCCGTGATCCGGAAGCAGCCATCCAGTCGGACATCGTAAGCCTGCACTGCCCTGCAACTCCGGAAAACAAAGGTTTTGTCAACAAGGAATTTCTCTCCCGCATGAAAGATGGCGCAATCCTGATCAACACCGCAAGAGGTGCTCTGCTGAATGAAGAGGATGTTGCAGAAGCACTAAAAAGCGGGAAACTGTCCGCTGCTGCTGCAGATGTCTTGAACGGCGAACCGCCTCGCGCCGGACATCCACTGATCGGAATCCCGAACATGTACCTTACGCCGCACATTGCCTGGTCTACCAGGGAAGCACGCCAGATCATCTGTACAACCAGCGCTGAAAATCTGAAAAGTTTTCTGGAAGGCGGCACTTTAAATAGAATTGTTTAGATTGGTGTCCAAATTCTGGATTCTTTGATAATCATCAATCCTGAAAGGATGAAAACAGAATGAAAACAAATTGTGATTTTCTTCTTTAAATAGAAATGAATATCATAAAAACAGATAAAAACCCTAAATCGTTTCCATCTCGGAAAAAGGTTTAGGGTTTTTGAGTAATTCTGAATCATTTCTGATATTCACGTTATGATCCGGATCTATGGTATACACACTTTTCTTTTACGAGCTGATTATACCATGATATGCCTGTCAAACTTTTATCCAGCGTGAAATGTACCTTTTCAGGAGTGAATCGTGCACATCCTGACATTCAAAAGCTCCCGGCAGACACATTTTGCGAAGAATCGCTGCAATATACAAATCTTCTTGAAATTCAGGCAGTTTTGCTATGGAAATTCACTTAAAAAAATGTTATAATATCTGCCATCAGGTCATGCGGCATACAAGCTGCACGCACACCAGACCTCTCCATCAGAAAGAAGGAAATATTCATGCGAATTGCTATATGTGATGACGAACCCATTTCTTTACAGATTACCTCGTCCTTAGTCGAACGCTGGTCTGCCGAAAGTGGCAATCCCGTAGAAGTATTTGCTTTTGACAACGGTGATGCCCTTTTAGCCAAATCTTCTGTTTTAAGAATGGACCTCGTCTTTTTAGATATTATCATGCCACTGCTCAGCGGCATGTCTACTGCCAAAGAACTGCGTGAATGTGACTGCAATGCCAGAATCGTCTTTTTAACGGCTTCTTCTGCATTCGCTCTGGAGTCCTATGATGTAAAGGCATCCGGCTATCTTTTGAAACCAATTACCTATGATCAGATCAAAAAGCTTCTGGATGAATGCTGGAACGATCTTGCTTATGAACCGGAAAATTTCGTACTGAAGACCAGTGCCGGATACCAGAAAGTCTATTTCCGAAATATTGAATTTATAGAAGCACAGAATAAAAAAGTCTGCATTTATCTTCGCAGCGGCTCTGTGCTGGAAGTTCCGGAACCACTTCATACATTCGAATCAGTGCTGCTCGCCGGAAACTATGGATTTTTTAAGTGTCATCGGAGCTATTTAGTAAATTTATCCAACGTATCTCATTTTAGCAGCAGCCGCATTACGACAGGAACGAATAAACAGATTCCGATTGCCCGCGGCTACGGCAAAGCATTTCAAGATGCGTATTTCGCATTGCGGAACCAGAAAAAATGACATGTTCTTGTGATTCCGGGAATATCAAGGCCGGGAATATTGAAACCCACCTTTTCTTTTTTTACTTATTCAGCAGAAAAATGCCAACCAGGCAGGCTGCAATACCCGCAACTTTCGTTCCGGTCAGTGCTTCTTTATACACCAGAACACCAACGGCAAGAAGTACAATCGCCACAAAAATCGCCTGTACGATATTTCCTACCGAAACTTCCCACCCTGCTTTATACATAAAAATTGCTCCAGCTTCCAATCCAACGACTGACAATCCAAGAACAAAAGGTGTCCAGTTCAGGTTTGAAGTTTCTTGTGCAATGCTGTTTCCGTTTCCGATCGTCATATAGAGGATCAGGGAAACTACCGCTCCCACGATATAGGTAACTGCCATGCTGAAAAAAGTGTCCAGCGACGATGGCAGCGATTTGGCTGTAATATGATAGAACACGTTCGACAGCACTAAAAGCCCGATAGGCCAGTAATATGCAAACATAATATTTTCCTCCGTAATCTCATTGTCTCTTCTTAGTTGATTGTTTCTTCTTGTTCTATGCTTCAATCACGACTTCAGGACTTGCCTTAGAAGCCTTGTATTTTTTTACAGTTCCGCCCAGGTTCTTCTGAATTCCCTCTGCCAAAGCGTTAATCGCCTCATCCAGCATATTGCCAGCTTCTTCTCCTCCGGTCGTCTCAATGATCATAAATGCGCTCTTTGTATCTTCGGTCAGCATCGTCCTCACAGACTCACGCCAGTTCCAGCACCGACAGATTGCCCCACCATTGTCCTTATAGATAACTTCGCCTGCATAAGGAGGTTCGCTCTTGTCTGAACCATATGTCACGAACTCTTCCGTTCCGTCTGCCAGTGTCAGATGAACATCGCCGTCGAATTTGTCGATGTCTTCGCCGCCGACCGGTACGCCGTAAGTCAGCGAAACGCCGTTATAAATGTCCACAAGTGGAATGATATTGCCGATTTCGTTGCCGTTGGATACCCGCTTCAGCATTGCTTCAATGGAGCATCGTGCACCTTTTTTCGTCTTGAATTTCCGGAAAGCATCCCGCCATGCGGCAATTACCGGATTCTGTGCAAATTCCGGGTTCGTGATATGTTTTTTCGCTGCATTCATGGCTTCTTTCAGGTATGGCACATATTTTTCTTCATCATGCACCTTGCTGTCAATGCCCTCGCAGATCAGAATTCCAATCTCAGCTTCTGGGAAAAGCTCTAAAAAGTCAGGTTCCATAATAAATTTTTTCATTTTCTTGTCCTCCTCGTTGTACTGAATAGATTAAATTTCAATTTGAATTTGAGTTTAAATTAGAATTTCTTTTTTTCTTTCATACCGGACTGCGTGGGAAAGGGATCCCCCTGATAACAGAAAAACGCTGAAATCTCGTATCTTCAAAGGCCTAACGATACGAAACCCAGCGTTTCTTACGCATTCTTCACCCGGCGGCGAAAAAATTATCTTCATGCAACTATTATTGGTATACCACAACCTGCCCCGGCTGTCAAGGGGGGGGATTGGATATTCATTTTCCTTTTCGCACGATGCACTTTTTCTTAAATATCCTTTTTACCACACACCCCGTAGCAAATATTAGAAAATCTGCTCTGCAGCATTTCTCCAGAGCAAAACACTCTCACGAATAGCTTTAGTAAATCAACGTTTTTATCTTTGACCATGAACTGTATTTTTTTACTCCGTCAATAGTCTTATAGGTACGTGCTCTTACATAATACTTCCTTGCAGGCCGTACATTTTTAATATCAATACAGTAATTATCTTCACCTGAAGCACGCTTGATTTTTCCTTTTGAGATTTTAGATTTTACTGTGGAATATTGGATCTCGTACCCGGCTACATTGTTTTTTTCGTTTACTTGAATTGAAAGTTCACGCAAAACATCTGTTTTAGAATAGTTTGCTCCGTAAGTAATGTAGGTTGCGGCAGGCTTTGCCGCATTAGCGATTTTTACTCTGTATTTTACCGGTAAGCCACTGTAATTTTCTAGCTGAAAATAGCTGTAGCCGGATGCTGGTGCGATAAATTCGATATAGCGATATCCATCTCCCGTTACTTTCCAGTCATATGTATTTATTTCGTCGCCATTTGGTGCCATAAAGTTCATAATGCAGGAGGTTGCATCCAGCCCATCATAATTATCGATATAAATTCTGTATGAACTTCCTTTTTTCAGTTTAAACTTAAAGAAGTCATATTGGCCGAAATCTCCGCCGTCATTTCCATAGTAGCCCGTGTAAAATTTTCCAAACATCAATTCAGTTGCCTTTGAACTGCTTTCATTTGGCTCAACCTCTATATATTGCTCTGGTGTAAATTCAAAGCTGTAGGAAGTGTCAATGGTTCCTGATTTTACATAAAACCCCGGCACAACATTGACATAATAAGTACCTGCGTCAAGGCAGATGTAATTTACATAGTTCGGCGACGCTTTCTCCCTTGACTTTCTTGAGTCAGTCTGCCAGATTGGCTCGCCTTCCTGATCAGAAACTGTAAACTTTAACGATCCATACTCAGAATCATCATCATATGGCTTCGAAAATGTAAGCTTTAAGATTCCCTTCTCATTCAGTACGATTCGATTGTAATGATATAAGTGGTCAGTATCTCTTGTCCAGGACTTATGATAAGTCTGTCCGAATGAAGCAACGACCGGATTCGACATGGTATTTCCTGTTGTTCCTGCGTACGCAATCGTGCAAAGCCCGAATGCGAGCACCAAAATGCAACTGATAAGAAGTCGTTTCAGATATTTGTCCATATAGTTTCCTTCTCCTTCTACTTTTTTCTTTCATTATACTATGCCAAAAAACGGAATTGTTATGCACGCTGCTAAATATGGCAATAAAATTCACAAAGTCTACAGTAAATTTCCACATAGGTAACAGCTTTGCTCTCCCATAAAATGCATCCTGCTTTGTCTGAAGAACACCACTCCGAACTTCGCCCACAAATTTTTTGCAAAAAAATTCGGCACAATCCCGGAATTGGTATCTTCCGCAAATATGCCGATGTAACTTCTTACATGTTATATACAGCACAAAATCGGCAGACCCATCCGTCCGCCGCTGCAACACAGGCTCATGCACAGGAATGTGCCGCAGATCTGTCCGCAATAGTTGCTGCCCTGCATGGAAGGATTTCCTCCGTAACGGGCGCTTCGCTGCTGATAGCGGGCTTCGCCGCCCTGCAGCTGTCTGAGTAGATTCGCATAATACGGATTGTCTGGCTCAAACGCACAGGCCGTTCTGGCATGGTCAATAGCGATCGCATTGTTTCCTACTCTGTAGTTTGCGAACGCACTGTAATAGTACCACTGTCCACGTCTGTCTTCCACCTGTTCCAGCACGTTAAGACCCTCCCTGAAATAGCCGTTCTGGATATAGTTGAGTGCTGAACGCATGTATTTTTCATCTTTTGTTTCTTCATGAGGTTTATAGTCACTGCCGTAAGGATTCTGGCCCTGACCGCCAAATCCCCAGAACTCGCCGCCAAATGGATTGCCTCCGAAACCACCCATTCCAAAGCCGCCGAAGCCACCGGCTCCATTTCCGCCATTTCCGGCGCTGCCGCCATAGTTTCCGTATCCGTATGCCTGCTGTGCCTGCCCTTTTCCCTGGCGCTGATCCATGATCATACTGTATGCCTGCTGCACCTCC
>CAKQVC010000147.1 GCA_934277655.1 uncultured Clostridia bacterium | reverse complement strand
GGTTCGTATAGTCAACCAGCACGATACCATTGTTTACAATGATTCCCACCAAAAGAATCAGTCCGATCATGGCGATGATGCTCAGTTCTTTATCGAAGATCAGCAACGCCAGAAGGCCTCCCGTAAATGCCAGCGGAATGGTAAACATAACGATAAACGGCGACTTCAACGACTGGAACTGGGCAACCATAATCAGGTAAACCAGCAGGATACCAAGTCCCATCATGATCAACAGATCCTGCATCGCATCCATGATCGTCTCGTTTTCCCCATCAAATTCATAAGTTACTCCCTGTGGCAGCTTAACTTTGTCGAGGGCTTTTTTCGCTTCTTCCGTTACCAGCGTCACGTTATATCCATCTTTCAGCTCGCCGCTGACCGAAAGATACGTTCTCTGATCCGACCTTGAAATAGAAGGCAGCGTCTGGGTTTCTTCTATTTTCGCAACGTTTTTCAGTTTGATCATCTTAGTGCTTCCATCGGATGCCGTGCCTTCCAGTTCCAGATTTTTCAGGTCTTTCAGGGTTACACTGCTCTCATCTCCGGAAGAAACCACGATGTCGTATTCATCACCTCCCAGATTCATGGAAGTGGAAGTCGTATCATAAGTCAGCGCCTTGGATACCTGCGCAAAAATTTGAGCCACGGTTAATCCATGCTTCATGGCTTTCGTCTTGTCGATAGCAAAGTGAATCTCAGGATCGGCCTCCGTAAGTCCGTTATCCACAGTGTTAATACCCTCTACTTTTTCTAATGCTTTACCCAGTTTCTTTGCCGCATCCTGCAGCTGTTTATTATCTGTGCTGTAAACTTTGACCACAACCCCGGAGCCACCAAGCGCCGAAGTATAAGATGTCATGGATGAAGAACTGAGGATTTCAACACTGCAGTCGTAATCTTTACATGCAGTCTCAATATTCTCTGCAATTTCCCCGCCGGAAAGATCCGATTCTTGATCAACGATAATGTACAGGCTTACCTGCGTATCGGACGTATCGCTGGACACCATCCCGGTCGAAGACAGCATGCCTCCCACCGTTTCTACGCCTTCCTGCCTGCCAATAGTCTTCATCACCTTGTCTGCCATCGCTTTGGTTTCATCCACAGTAGCCTCTTCATCGTTCATGGTCATCGTTCCGCTCAGTTGCGGTGTCTCCATATCCGGAATGAAGATAAAGCCCTTGGAAACCGATGCAAACACGCTGTATCCAAACAAAGCCAGTGCCAGGATCAGAACCAGTGCCTTGTGGTTCAGATTCCAGTTTAAAACCCTGCGGTATGTTCTTTTAAACGACTCAAAACGTCTGCCTTCCGGTCTCGGCTCTTTTTCAAGCATCAGGGATGACATGGCAGGAACCAGCGTCAATGCAATGATCAAGCTTGCCATCAGGGAATAGGCTACGGTAAGTGCCATATCCGTAAACAGCTGTCTTGTAATTCCTTCTACGAAAATGATCGGTGCAAAAACGCAGACCGTCGTAAGGGTCGATGCCGTGATAGCTCCGGCTACCTGTTTTGCGCCGGCAACCGCCGCTTTTTTCGAAGAAACTCCTGCTCTCCTCAGACGGAAAATATTTTCAATGACAACGATTGAGTTATCTACCAGCATGCCGACCGCTACCGCCAGCCCCGAAAGAGAGATCATATTTATTGTGATCCCTGTGAAGTACATGAGCACAATGGCAAACGTGATACTGATCGGAATGCTTAAGAGCGTAATAAAAGTCGGTTTGATATCCCGCAGGAACAGCAGCAGAATCAGTATGGCAAAGAGCGCACCCCACGCCAGGCTCTGCAGAATGGAACTGATGATCAGGTGGATATAGTCTCCCTGGTCCATCAGAGTCGTAAAGGTCAGTCCTTCGTATTTTTCGGACAGCTGATCGAACTTATCCTGAATGTTTTCGGAAACAGTTGCTGTCGCATAGTTGGACTGCTTGAAGAAAGACAGCAGCACGCCCGGATTGCCGTTGACGCTGCCATATACACTGTCGCTGTTATCTGCAATAAAAACATCTGCCACATCGCTGAGCTTCACATCGCCCAGGCCGGAAATATTAAAAAGATATAAATCCTTTGCTTCGTCCAGATCGGTCAGCTTATCCCCTACGCTTACCAGATACTTGACTTCATCCTGCTGGATATAGCCTGCCGGCATGGAGAAATTCTGACCCTGTAGAATGCCGGATACCATATCAATGGTGATCATGGAATCCAACCCTGCTTCCGAAAGTGCCTGGTTTCCTGCATTATTCAGCTGCGCCATGGCATCGTTTAACTGTGCTTTCTGGGACTTTAACTGGGATTCTGTTTTATCCAGTTTCGAATAAGCCGCATCCAGAGAATCCTGTGCCGTATAGGTCCCCCTCTCTGCCTGCTGATAAGCTTTTTGGAGCTGCGTTACCTGTGCTTCTGCCTGTGTGCTGTCCGTCTGAGCCAGACTCAGCTGATGTTCCACATCCTTGAGCTGTGACTGCAGATCTGCCAGCGTCAGTCCGGTGCCTTGAGCTCCGGTGTTTCCGCTTTCGTTTCCCGCTCCTGCCGTGCTGCCTGCGTCACTTCCGGCTCCGCCGCCCTGAGAAAGCTGTGCGATCTGTGCCTTCAGTGCCGTTCTTCTACCTTCCAGTGCCTGGATCTGCGTGGAAGCCGCACTGGCTTTGGCTACTGCTACATCAAGCTGTGCACTGGCTTCCGAAAGCTGATCGTATGTATCATTTTTTGTCTGATCCAGTTTCTTTCTTCCGGCAGCAACCTGTGCTTCCGCTTTTTTCAGCTGTTTCATTCCACTGTTCAGCCAAGCCTTAGCATCTGCCATGGATGGGCTGGCTTCGTTGAGCAGCTTCTTGTTCAGTTTTTCTATTTTATTTTCATTTATTTTAACATTGATCTTCGATTCCAAAACGCCATAAGAACTGATGCTGGCGACGCCGGTTATTCCTTCCAGCTGGTTCATCAGCGTGTCTTCTACAAACGTTGAAAGTTCTTCTGTATCTTTCCCTTTCTGGTCGATTGCCACAACCGCAATCGGCATCATGCTCGGATTGATCTTCATGATGGATGGTGAACCGATGGAATCATCCCAGTTTCCGGACACCATATCCACTTTCTGCAAAGCATCCACAACTGCCGTATCCATGCTGGCACCGTTCGCAAACTCCAGAACCACCATGGAATAATTGGCATTGGAGATCGACTGGATGTTCTTCAGATTTTCCACCGTGGCCAGGCTCTGCTCTAAAGGCTTGCTGATGGTCTCTTCCACCTCTTCCGGCGTTGCACCCGGATAGGTCGTCATGACCATTACGTAGGGAAAATCAATACTGGGAATCAGATCCGGTGTCATCTTGACCAAAGATACGATTCCGAGCGCTATAATGACAACCACCGCCACAAATACGGTCAGTGGCTTTTTTACACTGTATCTGGACATTTTGTTCCTTTCTTTCTGTCTCTTTCCATCTGCTTTCCTGTCTTTGCCGGCGGCCTACACATGGTTTTAATTTTTCCGTGCAAAAACATATACTGTAATTATACCGCCGTGCATCCG
This sequence comes from uncultured Clostridia bacterium, assembly GCA_934277655.1. Classification (GTDB taxonomy): domain Bacteria; phylum Bacillota; class Clostridia; order Peptostreptococcales; family Anaerovoracaceae; genus CAG-238. The sequence goes on along the minus strand of CAKQVC010000147.1, from coordinate 2,187 downwards.
GGTTGTCTACAGTCAGGCCCTGTTTTTTCGTCCGTTTTTGGTAAGTTAGCATTATTTTATCTTGCATCATATTTCGGACTCTGCACTACCATCCAGCAGTGTGAACTGATTTTTATAATACTCCAAAACGCCTTCTTTCTGCAGTTTCGAAAGCTCCGCCGACATCGCACTTCTGTCCACCGACAAAAAATCCGCCATTTCCTGTCTGTTAAAAGGAATCCGGAACGTGGACCGCCCCGTCCTTCTCTCCATATCTGAAAGATAAGCAAGAAGCTTCTGCCGTGTTGTCCGCTGCGACAAGAACTCTGCTTTCTTACTGAGGAAAAGATTTTTCTGTGCCAGGATGCGTATGATATTCCCCAGCAGACACACCTGTGCATTATTCAAACTGCCAGATACCGGTATCTCTTCTTTTCTATTTCTTTCTTTCATTTCGCACGGCCCTGCGTCTGCGGCACAATCCTGATTTTCTTCGAAAGTTCCGGATCTTCTTGTTTTCTGCACAATTGCAGCTTCCAATGCTGATTCCGATGCTGCTTCCGAAAGTATCCGTGCAAGATCCAGAAACAGACAGCGGCACTCTTCTACTGCTGCAACACTGACCGCCAGCGGTTCATTCCCCAGGCAGCTGTAAGTTTCCGCAAACATTTCTCCCGGACCTGCCTCCGCTAAAATACTCCGGTTCCCCCAGAAATCTTCTTTCATAATATGCACCCGGCCTTCCAGCACGATTGCTGCTTTCGCGTTTTTCTGCCCCTCCCGGTAAATGAATTGTTCTTTACCGAATTTCTGCACAACTGCCCCCGGCGCTGCAATGACCTGTGAAATTTCCTCCTCAGCAAGACTATCGAAAAGCTCAGTCCCTCTTAACAGCTTTAAGTATTCTTCTCTTCTTTGTTCTTCTCGTTCTCCTCGTTTTTCGCCTCGCAAAATCTTTGCCCTCCACTTTTTTTCTTTGTTTTAATTCTTCGGGCTTATTCCGTTTAATCCTGTTTTTCTGCCTGCCCTGGCTGTCCTCGCCCTGTGGTCATATGTTATTGCCTGACCTGTTCTCATCAGCCTTACTTATTAAAAATATAAAAATTTTTATTTTCGTTGTAAAAACAACGTAATCTTTTCTTGAATTGTATTATAGTCTTATCATAAAGTCAAGATGATATCCTGCATCAAGCAAAAGAAAATATAAACAAAACACAGAAAGTCAACAAGCAATGCCCTACGGAAAACACAAATTTTTATCGTTTGACTTTTAATATTACCAATGATATAAAAAAATTTCAGGAGGTTTCTTATGAAAAGAAGAATTATCGAGATCGATCAGGAAAAATGCAATGGCTGCGGCATCTGTGCCGATGCCTGCCACGAAGGTGCTATCGGCATGATCGATGGCAAAGCAACATTACTCAGAGACGACTACTGCGATGGTCTTGGCGATTGTCTTCCGACATGCCCGACCGGCGCTATTACCTTTATTGAGAAGGATACTGTTCCCTATGATGAAGCTGCCGTAAAAGCTAACATGGCAAAAAAAGCAGCGGCAGCTGCAACAACTGCTGAGTTTCATGGATGTCCGGGCAGCCGTTCCATGGCAATCCATCGCACCGCAGACAATCAGGCTGCCCCTGCATCGCCTGATATGGGATCTGCCGCTTCAATGTCAGGTGCTCCCGCCTCTGGCAATGCAGCAGGCAGCGAATCAGCGCAGACCTGTCAGACACAGCAGTCCCAGCTTTCCAACTGGCCGGTTCAGATCAAGCTGGCACCATTTAGAGCTCCATACTTTGAAAATGCTAATTTATTAGTAGCTGCCGACTGTACTGCCTATGCTTATGCAGACTTCCACCGGGATTTTATCCGAAATCATGTAACACTTATCGGCTGTCCGAAACTCGATATGATTGACTACACCGAAAAGCTTACAGATATCATTGCCCAAAACGACATTAAAAGCCTGACCATTCTGCGCATGGAAGTTCCTTGCTGCGGCGGTCTGGAAATGGCTGCAAAGACTGCTCTGAAAAACAGCGGCAAATTCATCCCGTGGAATGTAGTGACCATCTCCATCGATGGCAAAATCCTGGACTAATTGACCAACCTAGCTGTAAAAACGCTCTGACAAATGTCTAAAATGTATAAAGTCTACCCTGTATCAAAAAAGATGTCCCAGGGTAGACACTTTTGGCAACA
>CAKQVC010000146.1 GCA_934277655.1 uncultured Clostridia bacterium | reverse complement strand
TATGAAAGGTGTATATGTTTTAGATAGTTTCAAGAAAAAGCCCTCCGGCTGGTACAGAAATCTGTGCCGGCGGAGGGCTTTTTTGGGAGTATATATATTATGGGTACGGCACAATCACAGAATCTATTTCTTCTCACCTTTCTCTTTCAAATCTGCAATTGCTGCTTGTGCCGCTGCCAGTCTCGCGATCGGTACGCGGAACGGAGAGCAGGACACATAGTCCAAACCGATTTTATGGCAAAATTCTACGGATGATGGATCACCGCCATGTTCGCCGCATACACCGGTATGCAGTGATGGGTTAGCATCCTTGCCGAGACGGAGTGCTGTCTTCATCAGAGATCCAACACCCTTTTGATCCAATTTTGCGAATGGATCATTTTCAAAGATTTTATTTTCATAATATGCACCAAGGAACTTTCCGGCATCGTCCCTGGAGAAACCATAGGACATCTGGGTCAGATCGTTGGTCCCAAAGCTGAAGAAGTCAGCGATCTCGGCAATTTCATCTGCCGTTGTGCAGGCACGTGGTGTTTCAATCATGGTTCCTACCTTGTATTTCAGATCAGTATCGGATGAGCTTATTTCAGCATCAGCAGTTTCTACAACAATTTTCTTGACGAAAGCAAGCTCTTTGACATCCGCAGTTAACGGGATCATGATCTCCGGAACAATGTGCCAATCCGGATGGGCTTTCTGAACATTGAGAGCAGCCCGGATGACTGCTTTTGTCTGCATCCGTGGGATTTCCGGATATGTGATGGCAAGGCGGAGTCCTCTGTGTCCAAGCATTGGGTTAAACTCATGCAGGGACGTAATGATCTGTTTGATCTGAGCGACGGTTTTTCCTTGTGCATCTGCCAGTTTGCGAATGTCTTCTTCTTCAGTCGGAAGAAATTCATGCAAAGGAGGATCCAGGAAACGGATGTTAACCGGATTTCCTTCCATAGCCTCAAAGAGAGCTTCGAAATCGCTCTGCTGGTATGGAAGAATCTTATCGAGTGCGGTTTCACGCTGTTCTGCGGTATCGGAACAAATCATCTCACGAAAGGCTGCGATACGATCTTCCTCAAAGAACATGTGCTCCGTGCGGCATAAGCCGATACCTTCAGCGCCTAGTTCACGAGCTTTTTTTGCATCGGAAGGGGTGTCAGCATTGGTACGGACGCTTAATCTGCGATATTTGTCTGCCCATGCCATAATCCTGCCGAATTCGCCGGCGATGACTGCATCTGTAGTCGGGATGACACCTGCATAGATGTTTCCGGTTGTTCCGTCAATGGAAATCAGGGAGCCTTCTTTAAAAAGTGTTCCGCCGAGCGTAAATTCTTTTTTATCTTCATCTATCTGAATTTCACCGCATCCGGATACGCAGCAGGCTCCCATGCCACGGGCAACGACTGCCGCATGGGAGGTCATGCCACCACGAACCGTCAAAATGCCCTGTGCAGCCTTCATTCCGGTAATGTCTTCCGGAGAGGTTTCCAAACGTACTAAAACGACTTTTTCGCCATTTTCAGCCCATGCTACGGCATCATCTGCATGAAAAACGACTTTACCGCAGGCAGCACCCGGAGATGCGCCAAGTCCTCGTCCGATCGGAACTGCTTCCTTTAATGCTTTTTCATCAAACTGCGGATGCAGCAGTGTATCCAGGTTACGGGGATCGATCATGGCAACTGCTTCTTCTTCGGTACGCATACCCTCGTCAACCAGGTCGCAGGCAATTTTAAGTGCAGCTTTAGCTGTACGCTTGCCATTTCTGGTCTGAAGCATGAAAAGTTTGCGGTCCTGAATGGTAAATTCCATATCCTGCATGTCGCGGTAGTGGGTCTCTAAAATATTGCATACTTTCTGGAATTGTTCGAAAACTTCCGGCATGACATCAGCAAGAGATGCGATCGGTTGTGGGGTGCGTACACCGGCAACAACGTCTTCGCCCTGTGCATTCATCAGGAACTCGCCCATAAGCTTTTTTTCTCCGGTTGCAGGATCACGGGTAAAGGCAACACCGGTACCGGATTCATCTGACCAGTTGCCAAAAGCCATTTCCTGAACGTTGACAGCGGTTCCCCAGGAATAAGGGATATCGTTGTCGCGGCGATAAACGTTAGCACGAGGATTATCCCAGGAGCGGAACACCGCTTTGATAGCACCCATCAGCTGCTCTTTCGGGTCGTCCGGGAAGTCTGCACCGATCTTTGCTTTGTATTCTGCCTTGAACTGTGTAGCAAGCTCCTTGAGATCGGCAGCGGTAAGATCCACATCCTGCGTAACACCACGAGCGTTCTTCATTTGGTCGATCAGCTCTTCGAAGTATTTCTTTCCAACTTCCATGACAACATCAGAGTACATTTGGATAAATCTGCGATAGCAGTCACGTGCCCAGCGTTCGTTGCCTGTTTTTTTGGCGATGATTTCTACAACTTCTTCATTGAGACCAAGATTTAAAATGGTATCCATCATACCGGGCATGGAGGCTCTGGCACCGGAACGTACAGACACGAGCAGCGGATTCTGCTGATCTCCGAATTTCTTGCCGGTGATTTTTTCCATTTCACGGACAGCAGCATCAATTTGAGTCTGAATATCTTCTCCGATGCATCTGTCATCATCGTAATAGCGGGTGCATGCTTCTGTTGTGATGGTAAAGCCTTGAGGAACCGGCAGACCCAGTCTGGTCATTTCAGCAAGGTTGGCACCTTTACCGCCGAGCAGGTTGCGCATGCCGGCATTACCCTCTGAAAATAAATATACATATTTGTGATTCATGTTTCCCTCCGTTTCTGATAAAAATGTATCATACATATTGTAGTTGTAGTGGATCCAATTTCATGGATTTTGGATCAAAATGAATTTTATTTATTGTCATTTACCAATTGGATGGCCTGCTTCAGCTTGCCCGGAAGGGCTCTGCATTCGGAAACCGTATTCGAGGCGACCGATATCCGGATACCGGGGCCAAGTGGGATTGCAAATACGTTCAGAGACTGCAAAGCTTTTCCAACTTCTTCTGCATTCTCACACGGAATGGTAATAAAGAAGCCGGAATCGTAAGGACAGCATTTCAAGCTGATTTTTGCAGCTTCTTCCATGAAAGCAGCACCACGTTCCTGCAAAGTTTTCATATACAGATTCCGTTCTGATGTTACGTTAGCCAGAAGCTCATCATCAGCAAAAATTTTGCTGATGACCGCCATGGCTGCGTGATTGCCGTTTGACCAGGATGCACGGCTGGCAACAGAAGCAGCATCTTTGAATTCTTTAGCAAGTTCGGCAGTAGGAGCCATGCACAGAAGCGCACCGCAGCGCATTCCATACATCGTGAATCCCTTAGATGCACTGAATGCGATCAGTGGAAGAATATGTTGAGGCAGACCGCCCAATTTTTTAAGAAAACAACGGTATTCCCATGCATCCCCTGCAAAGTCAAGATAAGCAATATCGACAACACAGATGATGTTCTTATCTGGGAAACTCCGAAAAATCTGAATGACCTTATCCCAGTCCTCCAGAGTAAAGGTATAGCCGGTCGGATTATGTGCCGGCGTGTTGATGATGACCACCGCCTGGTCTTGTGCAGCCAGGATCTCGCTTAAAGCCTGATGAAAAGACGTGGCATTAAAATGGAAAGTATCATCAAAGAGAGTATATGTTGTAACTTCACGTCCGAGCTCAGCAGCAATGACATTATATGGCGCCCAGTGCCAGTCAGAAGTAAGGATTTTGTCTCCGGGACTGCTGTAGCAGGAAATCGCATTGCGCAGTGCACCGGTTCCACCCAGAGTAAAACAGGTTTCAATATAGGTATTCTGTGGGATTTCCTCCATAAAAACGGCCTTGGTTACAGCCTCCTTATATTCCGGAATGCCGGCGATGGGAGCATATGCTGCAAAGTCTTCCGGCTGCAGGGTATGCAGAGCATCCATGACAGAGGATAAAACAACGAGCTTTCCGTTATCATCCAGCAGTACACCGATGGTGGAATTAATAACATTTTCTTTGCCGATTTCAGCGATGCGTTCTTTTGCAAGGGCATTGACACCGAATAACTTATCAGGCTTTCCGATGGTTGTTCTCCCGTTCGTGCAGATCATTCCTCTGCCACCTTCTTTCCTATGAATCCCAGGCAGCGATCTGCCATAACTTCCATAGGGTCAATATAGAAATCGCTTAAGTGATGATCGGCTTTGATGACGGAAAGTTCGGTACAGGCAAGAAGTGCTTTGGTGCAGCCCATATCATGAAGTTTTTGATCGATTATTTTCCAGGCATCCTCGTCGGCGGGTTTGCCGGCCTTCACGCAGTCATAGATTTCGTGCATGACCAGCTTTTGTCCAGCTTCGTCGAGTATGCAGGGGAGAATTCCTTCTGCAAGCAATGCTTTCTGGTAAAGTCCGGTCTGGATGGTTCCATCTGTTGCGAGGATGCCGACCTTTTGTGCTTTCGCAGTTTTCGCAGCTTCGGCTGCAGTTTCCCGGATCATATGTATAAATGGGATGCCGACCTGTGCTGCAATCTTATCTACAAAGTAATGAGCAGTATTACAGGTTACAGCGATCATAGAACAACCAAAATCCTCCAGAGCCTTAGCATCGTCCAGGAGCTTTTCTGCGACTATGTTGATCCTTTCTGGATCTCCGGACAAGATGGCTGCTGTTCGATCCGGCATGGAAGCATGTCCGAGGATGATGGTATCAATGTGATCCTGATCACAGGCAACAGGGGTCTTTTCAATGACCATTTTATAAAATAGTTCAGTTGCCATCGGTCCCATGCCGCCGATAATTCCGAGGATTGGTTTATGCCAGTTCTGTTTTGTATTTTTCATGGTTTTTCTCCTTCAAACAAGTCAGGAATAATTGATTTTTTTATAAAAATGCACTATAATGATATATGACATTTTTAGGGAAACGCGAGGAATACGTAATGGAACATCTAGATAAAATCGATTGGCAAATCATATCTATTTTGAGCAAAAATGCACGCATATCGTTGAGCCAGCTTTCAGAAAAAGTTTATCTGACACCGCCTGCAGTTTCTTCCCGAATCGAGAAACTGGAGAAAGCAGGGATCATCGAAGGTTACAAGGCCTGCATCAATTATGATAAGATCGGATTGCCGATTACTGCCTATATTGAGGTAACCATTCCGCCGGAAGTCCGAGATGAGTTCTGTAAGTATGCAGAATCAGACAAACGTGTGTTGGAGTGCTATTACCTTTCAGGGGATTATTCCATGCTGCTTAAGGTAACGACTCCTACAACAGCTGATTTAGATGCCTTTCTTCGCCTCTTGCAGAACTTTGGCAGAACGCAGACCCACGTTGTGCTTCTCAAGATTTTTACAAGAGATTATAATCTCGATACAGTTTAGCTTGTGTGTCTTATTACTCTTTCGTGTTCTTTTGCCGCCATTCTAATGCGAAAAAAAAAGGAACACAAGAGGTATAGCCATCAAACGAAAAATGCAAAGAAATTTTCGGTTTGACTTAAAAATCGAAACTATTTTGACTCTGAAACTTTATTTTTTTTAGTGAAAAATTACCATACATAGTGTCATTTTCATTCATAACTTATGCCAATTATCGGGTAAGTTATAAAGCTGTTTGCATCTACACAGGGAAATCCGGAGACGGAAAATTTTGTGCAGAAATTTGTGCAGAAAGCAGTAAAAAATAGAATAAAAATTTTAGGAAATACCACTAAAAAAGTGGTATTTTTCTTGATAATATCT
>CAKQVC010000145.1 GCA_934277655.1 uncultured Clostridia bacterium | reverse complement strand
TTCTATAAAGAATGGGGCGATATGGAAAGAAATATTGAGAAGGCGACGGATGCAAATAAAAAAGAAAAATTGCAAAAGACACTAGCTGATTATAAAAATGTTTGGAAACATCCGAATATTCAAACAGCGTATGTAGTGGATAGCAAGGTTATTTCCGAGATTCGTGAAAATAAGTTTGATGTGAAAAATGTAGTGATGATAAATATTGAAAAAGGAAATTATCATTATTATGAGGAATATGGAGAGGAAATAATAGGGAAGTATACAATTGTTCCCAAAGGTGGGGATTTTGAAGATATTATCGAAGATGATATAATTATTTTGGAAGATAGCTATAAAAAAGCAAAACGTAATGTAGATTACATTGAAAATCCAGATGAATCTTTTAGCAGAAACCACATCGTATATAAGAAAAGGGGATTTGTTGGATTCTCTGATTTTTCAGTGGTTGGAAATGGGTTTGATGAGTCAGGCTTTGCACCGTTAGCGATAGCAATTCACATTATATATTTTGGCGACAGAGAGGAATTACGAATACATCATTTTGTATCAGAATCTAATGAGAGCATTTCCGACCCGGCAAGAAAGTTTGAGGAGGCTATGACGCATGTAATAAACTGGGAACGTTTTAGCGCTATTCCAAAAACAATAGGACTGAATAGCTTAGTTGCATGTTACAATAACGGAAAGTTTCCTGGATTAGGAGTAATTAAGAAATATTCGTTAATGCATCATATAGAAATGATGGGAGAATATTTAGAGGCAAAATAAATGATTTGTTGTATAGATTGTTTTAAGGACGCAGAAATTAGAGCAGCAATAGCAATGCCAGGACACACAGGCGAATGTCCAATCTGTAAAAATAAAAACACATGGATATATGATTCTGAGCAAGATACGGACAAAACGAATGTTGCAGAGATGCCAGATTCGATTTTGGAACTGTATGTGCCTGAATCAGAACTTCCGACTCTGTATCCAGAGGAGGAAAAAATGCCGATTGAAAATAGAATACTAAAAGATTGGAATATTTTTTCAGGAGGGACATTTGAAGTCAGACAAATAATCTCTGCGCATATATCAGAGTCGTTAGACTTAGATCCAAGAATTTCGACAGAACGAGTAGGAATCCCTCAATTGTTTGATGAAATATATTTAAACAACAATTCAATAATGGGGAAGTACAGCTGGGATGTTTTTAAAAAATATCTGCGAAATGAAAATAGATTTCATAGCAAATACATCAATTTAGAAATCTTGGAATCGGTCTTAAAAGAAACAGAAACGATAATCCCTAGGGACACAAAGCTTTATCGAGCGCGTGTGTCTAATAAGAAAGGATATTCAAAAAAAGAGATGGGAGCACCGCCGGATGATGTTGCTTCGCCAGGCAGAGCTAATTCGAAAGGACAGAGTTGTTTGTATTTATGCAGCCATAAGGAAACAACGGTAAAGGAAATTCGGGCACACGCATTCGACTACGTTACTATTGCAACATTCAAACTCAATCGCAATGTAAGAGTATTGGATTTAAGCTCAATTGTTCACAGTTCCCCTTTTTATACTGAAAATGACAAAGTGGCATATTTAGTAAATGAAAGTACGTTATCGCAAATTCAAAATGATTTAGCCAAGCCTATGAGTCGATTGGATAGTGATTTAGATTATCTGCCAACACAGTATATAAGCGATTTCGCAAAGTTTTTAGGATATGACGGGGTAAAGTATTTTAGTACATTTGATAAGACTTCCTACAATGTCGCCCTTTTTGACTCTTCTGCTTGTGATTGTACATATCATAGAAATTTTCTGATTGGAGATCTGAAATACGAAATGACAGAAGTTTAGCTAGACAGTTGAATAGACATTTTTTAATAGAGTTAGTAGTATATGATGAAGTTATTTGTAAGTAGGGACGTAGCATCCATGACAGAAAGCAGTACTCTTATAAATACAAAGTAATTATCTGACGAAGTTGCTTGAATAAATTATAAATCTTCCGTAAAATGTCAGTTCTTTTAAATCTGAATCGTATCTAATAGTAAGGGCATCCTGCAGGGGATGCCTTGATTATGCCGCCGAAAGCGTGTCTTGCTTGAATGATTTGAGGGCTATCTGCGAAAGATAGAGCTAAGGGAGGTAAAGACATGCAGGAAAAAAAGGCAGGCCGTATTTACGGATATGTACGTGTCAGCAGCATTGACCAGAATGAGGAACGACAACTCATCGCTATGGCACAGGCGGGATTAGAACAGAATCATATTTATATGGATAAGCAGTCGGGAAAAGATTTTGAGAGGCCATCCTATCTCAGGCTGCTAAAAGAAATACAGGAAGGAGATCTGCTCCTGATTGAAAGCATCGACCGGCTGGGACGGAACTATGAAGAGATTATCGAGCAGTGGAGGTATATTACGAAAGAGATCAAAGCCGATATCCGGGTGCTGGATATGCCGCTTTTAGATACCACCCTGAGCAAAGACCTTCTGGGAACGTTTATAGCAGATCTGGTACTGCAGGTGCTGTCTTTTGCAGCAGAAAACGAACGATGTAATATCAGGCAGAGGCAGCGAGAGGGAATCGATGCTGCACTGGCAAGGGGCGTGAGGTTCGGAAGACCCGAAATTCCGGACAGTGAAGAGGTCAGAGCAGCGGTAGAGCTGTACAGACAAAAGAAAATCCCACTCAGCCAGGCGCTTGACATGAGCGGAGTTGGCAGGACCACGTTCTATAAAAAACTAAAAGATTTCAGCGCATAGAAAACACAGCAAACGTTGTGCGAGGTTGTGCGAGGAGGTTCCACGCAAAAAAATTCGTAAAAGTACACTTATATGAACAAATTCGACATTGCTGAAATTCAAATGGATACAAGGCTTTTTCAGCCATTGTTTCATAATTTGAAAAAAATATTAAAAAATCATGTTGCTTTTATGTAGGCAGTGTGATAAGATATGAACAGAAACAAGAAATCAATGCGTTCGTAAAAGTGTACTTTTATGAACAAGTTGTCGAATTGAATAAAGAAACAGTAAATAAGGATAACTAACGGAAGTGGGGTAAGATTCCCCTACTGGCGAGCAACTGAAATGCCTGCGTAGACAGGACGAGTCAGGAGACGAGTTATCGCTTAGATGTAATATATTTTCTCCAGAGCAGAAAGTTGCATCAATGCGAAGAGGTAAGCAGACAAACGGAGTTTCATATTAGAGTGGTATGAAGCTTGCTCGGTGGCACTTTTCGGCTGATATTGCTGAGATTACAAAAAAAGTAAGAGCAGAAGAGCAGAGAAGCAGATGCAAACAGACTGTCAGAAAAATGATGGCCTGTTTTTTTATTGCACAAGAAAGTGTGCCGCTGAAAGCATAACCGGAGAAGCAGTCTCCCCCCGGTTAGTCAAGGCAGGATACGGAAGAAGGTTTCAAGCAGAAAGGTAATGTGTGTGATGCGTCAGAACAGTCAGCGAGGGCTGAAAGAACAGATTGTAGAAAATCCGAATTTAACATATGAGGAAAAGACACGGGAATTAAATCGGCTGAGAGCGCCTTATCAGGAAATGAGCGATGAAGAACTGCTTCAGTTGGTAAGGGATTTCGTAAAGGAAAACGACAGACTGCCGACCAGAAAAGATCTGGTCTATGATACGGTGCTGAAACAGCGGTTCGGACCATGGGGCAGAATGTTGGAACAGGCAGGTGTAAAAGAAGTAGCATACACCTATTTGGAGAGAAAAAAGAGAAGAAAAGAAAAGCGGATCCGACATAAAGAATACCGCAGACAGATTCGGGAGCAGAAAGCAGAATAGAAAATTGGTCACACAGCAAAGAACTTTCATGATTGTGGCAAACGGCTCATTCTGAAACATTTATTCAGAAAAGCGGAAATAATACGAGATTAGGAGAGTAAGGTTCAATGCTTTGATGATACGGCAGGCAGTAGCCGGAAAACACGAAAGAAAAGTTGCATTTTAAGGTATTCAGACTGCCACGGATACGGAGAAATGCAAAAAAATTATGAAAGGAGAAATTCAAATGAAAAAGAATTTCAGAAAAGTATTAAGTGTCGTAATGATACTTACCATGGTATTCGCCATGACAGCGACTGCGTTTGCAGACACAAATGAAACACCAATCGTAAACTTCTACATTGTTGAAGAAGATGGTACAGCTATTCTTGTTGACAGTGTTGAAGCAGAGGTAGGACAGAGTGTATACGATGTTGTAGATTCTCTTTCCTATTATGAACCTGAATGGTCTACAGGAACAGATGTATTTGATAATGCATTGACAACAAAGTATCTGACAACTTATATGGGATATGGTGCAGTGAACGTTGACCACCAGTATAATTCTGATGGTAGCGGTTGGTCTGAAGATTGGGGATGGCTGTATACTGTTGGTGAAAATCATGTAATGCCGACTTTCCCGAACGAACCGAATCATGGAATGGCTATGAATCAGTACACTATTCAGAACGGAGATACAATTGACGTTGTTTATACCTTAACGAAAACAGCATGGGATAAAGACTACAATACTACTTATGATATTGTACATCTTTGGTATTAAAGTTTAAAGAGTAGTAAGCAAAAATGGGGCTGTCGCACAGTCGATGAATTTCATCAACTGTGCGACAGCCCCTTCTATAAAGAGAATAGTAGGAGAGGACGATGAGAATCAGTCAAAGGAAAAGTAGTCTTATAGTATTTCTGCTAGTCACAGCAATGACATTTTCGCTGATGTCAATAGGGTTGACATTATCTGCTTATGCTGTAGAAAGAGATGAACAAACGGCAGAAGAAAACTACGTTGAAGATATTGAAATTTATACAGCGGCAAGTGCAACGGAAACCCTGAGAGATTATGAATTTAGTCAGGCACAGACGGAATACAATATTGTGTTTCCAGATTCAAGAGCAGGTACGGCACCTTTTGTTGTTACAATACCAGAAGAGTATACGGCTTCATCAGAAGTTGATGCAAAGTTGTATTGCCAATTTGAGCTTGACGGAAAAAAGCTAAAATTGAACAATAAAAGTGAAATTTTTCCGCTTTGGAATAAAACTACAAAACTATATCAGGCTACAGCACTCGCGGCCACCAAAATAGCGGATGGCGGCAGTAAGTTAAAAATAAAAGTAGGAAAAACAGATGATCAAAAGCAACTAATCTCATTTAATGAGTACACATATTATATAAAAAAATTACCTACACTTGCAAATTCAAAGGGAATGCAATTAATCACAGGCACAGAGAGTGTGGAACTCGTTCCAAAGTATTCGACGCAAAACACCCCTTATGAAACAAATTATACGGCAGTTATAGGAACTTCTGAGAGTACTACTTTAACGTTAAAAGCAACAGAGGCTAAGAAAACAGAAATTTATGTTAACGATACAAGGTTAGAAAAACAAGCTAATGATACGTATACAGAAATAATTGAGATTCCACAGGAAGTGAAAGCTAAAAGTGTAAGCATAGATTTGAAAGGAATAAGTGGAATAAATAACACGTATACGTTAAATCTTTGCAGAGAAAATTATGCACCTTCGATTACAGATCAGTCAGTAGATATGAGTACTGACAAGGGAAATACAGAGAACGTCCTATGGGTACAAGTGGAAGATGAAAATCCAAATCAGATAACGTATCAATGGTATAAAAACAAAACAAAAATCGAAGGCGCTACAAGTGCAAAATATTTGCCATCGCAAGAATTTAAAGGCGAAGAAACATATTATTGT
>CAKQVC010000144.1 GCA_934277655.1 uncultured Clostridia bacterium | reverse complement strand
TTGATCATGTCAAATGCACCGTAAACGATGGACTGAGCAGTTCCCTTTTTACCATCAAGCATAATGCTGTTAATCAACTTAGCAACAGTTACGCTTCCGTAAACTGGATCTGGAAGTACGTCTCTCTTTGGTATGTTACCTTTTCTTGGCACTTCTCTTCCCTCCTCGCTGGACAAACCCGAGTCTGTCTTATCTAGTACGGATCTGTCTGCACAATATTATAACTGATAGTAATTGCACATTTCCTTCACCTCTCCGATGGAAAGATTACTCTGGCAAAGCCCGCAATTAAACTGCCTGCCAGTCTTGCTAACGGGGTACTCGATCAACCTTTCAGGCGACCGCGAGCGCTTCTTTTTCGCCATCAGGCTGTCAGACCGACGCCTGACAAACCTGCTGTGCAGATTCGTTTTCCCTCTGTTGCCGGGCATACCGGCATCTATATACAGGTCAACAAAAGAATGCTCTACCGCGTCTTCAGTTTCCCGAAGTTTAACAGTGCGGAAATTCTCCGACTGCTTTTTTCATTACCGCTATTTGCTTGTCAGCAGTAAGGCTTGTGGAAACTATTTCTTCGCTTTAGGTCTCTTAGCTCCGTATTTGGAACGAGCCTGAAGTCTGTTGTTTACACCGGCAGTGTCAAGAGTTCCTCTAACGATGTGGTATCTTACACCTGGAAGGTCTTTTACTCTTCCGCCTCTGATCAGTACAACGCTGTGTTCCTGAAGGTTGTGACCAACACCAGGGATGTAAGCGGTTACTTCAATACCATTTGTCAGACGTACTCTGGCAACCTTTCTCAGTGCTGAGTTAGGCTTTTTAGGTGTTACTGTCTTTACAGAAGTGCAAACGCCTCTCTTCTGTGGTGAATGAGTGTCTGTAGCGACTCTCTTTAAAGAGTTCATTCCCTTGTTAAGAGCAGGAGCTGTTGACTTCTTAACAGCAGTAGTTCTGCCTTGGCGTACTAATTGGTTTATAGTAGGCATCCTTTGTTCTCCTTTCTTCCGAAAATATTTTTTATTTTAAGCGGAAATGACCTAAAATTCTTCAATCTTAGGCCAAATCGCTCAAACCAACATATAGTTTATCATACTTTGCTGCATTATGTCAACGATATTCTTGACAAAAGTGTGCGAAACACTATCAAAGTTTTTCGCACACTGCATCAAAATTCATATATATTCTGTTTTTATCAGTCGAGCTCTACAATGTCCTGTGGTTCAACATCTGCCTGCAGTGTATCTGCTGCATCATCTGCTTCCGCAGATTTCTCTGCACCGCCTGCCATTGCATCAATCACTGCATCCAGCTCTTCCGGAAGCACATCATCGTAACCGCCATCATTGCCGTCATTGATATCTGCATCATCCGCTTCCTTTTCTGCTTCAAGGAAAGCTTTTTCTTCTGCTTCTGCACGTGCTTTTTCTTCTGCCTGCTGTCTTTCGAATTCGGCCATGATCTCAGCATTTACGCCATAATCCAGATTTACGTTGGTGTAACGTTTCATTCCGGTACCTGCAGGAATCAGTTTACCAATGATAACATTTTCCTTCAGCCCAAGAAGCTTGTCGTTCTTTCCTTTGATCGCTGCATCAGTCAGGACTCTTGTCGTTTCCTGGAAAGATGCGGCAGACAGGAAGGAGTTTGTTGCAAGGGAAGCTTTTGTAATACCAAGCAGGATTCTCTTCGTCACGCACGGCTGCCCGCCTTCTGCTTCTGCTTTCTCATTTGCTTCCTTGACCTCAAATTTTCCGTACAGACCACCTGGAAGCAGATCTGTATCACCTGCATCTTCAATCTTGTACTTAGAAAGCATCTGGCTTACAATAACTTCAACGTGTTTATCGTTGATATCTACACCCTGCTGTTTATATACACGCTGTACTTCTTTCAGCAGATACTGATATACACCCTCTACACCGTTAAGTCTTAAAATATCATGCGGGTTCAGAGGTCCGCGGGTGATCTGTCCGCCTGCATAAACCTTATCGCCTTCTTTTACATTTAATCTTGCACCGTAAGGGATGATATAGGTTCTGTCTTCCTCTTCGCCTCTTACTCTTACTTCTGTCTTGTTATCCGTTCTTGGTTCAATAGAGATAACTGTTCCATCTGCTTCGCAGATTTCTGCAAGTCCCTTAGGCTTTCTTGCTTCAAAAAGTTCTTCTACTCTCGGAAGACCCTGTGTAATATCGCCACCGGCAACACCACCTGTATGGAACGTTCTCATCGTCAGCTGTGTACCAGGTTCACCGATAGACTGAGCTGCCGTGATACCAACAGCTTCGCCGATGTTAACTTCTTCACCTGTTGCAAGGTTGCGGCCATAACATTTTGCACAGATACCGGTTCTGGAATGACATGTCATCACAGAACGGATCGCTACACTTTCAATGCCACAAGCTTCTACACGTTCTGCTGCAGGTTCAAGAATTTCTTCGTTTTGTTCAACGATAACCTCGCCAGTCTGCGGATCAACGATATCAAGAAGTGCAGTTCTTCCTACGATTCTCTGCTTTAAAGGCTCGATAACTTCCTTGCCATCTGTGAAAGCTCTTACCTCTACACCCTCGTCCGTACCGCAGTCAAATTCTCTTACGATGACATTGTGTGATACGTCTACCAGACGTCTTGTCAAGTAACCGGAGTCGGCTGTACGAAGTGCTGTATCGGCCAGACCTTTACGTGCACCATTGGAGGAAATGAAATATTCCAAAATGGAAAGGCCTTCACGGAAGTTGGACTTGATAGGAATTTCTACCGTCTTACCGGTTGCGTTTGCCATCAGACCACGCATACCGCCGACCTGTCTGATCTGGTTCTTACTACCACGGGCACCGGAGTTAGCCATGATAAACAGGTTGTTTAACGTTCCGAGGGAATCCATCAGTGCGTCTGCAACGTCATCCGTTGCTTTTGCCCAGATCTTGATGATCTGCTCGTATCTTTCCTGTTCGGACATCAGACCCATTCGGAATGCCTTTTCATATTTATCTACTTCCGCTTCTGCTGCAGCAACGATTGTCGCTTTCGCTTCCGGAATTTCCATGTCACTTACGCTGATGGTTACAGCAGCCTTTGTGGAATATTTGTAGCCCATGGATTTAATATAGTCAAGCATGATAACGGTTCCTGTGTTACCATGTCTTCTATAGCATTTGTCAATGATGACTCCCAGCTTCTTCTTATCGCACAGGAAATCAACTTCCAGTGAATATGGATCCTGCTCTCTGTCTATAAATCCAAGATCCTGCGGAATTCCCTGGTTAAAGATAAATCTTCCGACTGTAGATTCTACCAGTCTGCCTCTTTCATCGCCATCCAGGAACATTCTTACTTTTACTCTTGCATGAATGCCGACCACACCGTTCTGATATGCCATCAGCATTTCATCCAGATCTGTAAATACTTTGCCATCGCCCTGCTCAGCATAGGTATTTCTTTCTTCAACACCCGGATGCGTCAGATAGTAACTTCCCAGGATCATATCCTGTGTAGGAGTTGTGATCGGTGATCCGTCTTTCGGTGCCAGGATGTTGTTTACTGAAAGCATCAGGAATCTTGCTTCTGCCTGTGCTTCTACGGACAGTGGTACGTGTACAGCCATCTGGTCTCCGTCGAAGTCAGCATTGAATGCTGTACATACCAGCGGATGCAGTTTGATAGCCTTGCCTTCTACCAATACCGGCTCGAAAGCCTGAATACCCAGTCTGTGCAGTGTCGGCGCACGGTTCAGCATTACCGGATGTTCTTTGATAACGCCTTCCAGTACATCCCATACTTCCGGTCTTACTTTTTCAACCATTCTTTTAGCACTCTTGATGTTGTGTGCATAGCCCTGTGCTACCAGTTCTTTCATGATAAAAGGCTTAAACAGTTCCAGTGCCATCTTTTTAGGAAGTCCGCACTGATAGAATTTCAGTTCCGGTCCTACTACGATTACAGAACGTCCAGAGTAGTCAACACGCTTACCCAGCAGGTTCTGTCTGAAACGACCTTGCTTACCTTTCAGCATATCGGATAAAGATTTGAGTGGTCTGGAACCAGGTCCTGTAACCGCTCTTCCTCTTCTTCCGTTGTCGATCAGAGAGTCAACTGCTTCCTGCAGCATTCTTTTTTCATTTCTTACGATAATGTCCGGAGCTCCCAGTTCCAGCAGTCTGTTCAGTCTGTTATTTCTGTTAATAACTCTTCTATATAAGTCGTTCAGGTCAGATGTCGCGAATCTTCCGCCATCCAACTGAACCATTGGTCTGATATCAGGTGGGATAACCGGGATCACGTCAAGGATCATCCATTCCGGTCTGTTTCCAGAAAGTCTTAATGCCTCGATCACTTCCAGCCTTCTGACAATTCTGATCTTTTTCTGTCCTGAAGCATCTTTTAATTTATTTCTCAGTTCTGCGGAAAGCTTTTCGAGGTCGATATCGCAGAGCAGCTGTTTTACTGCTTCTGCACCCATTCCTGCCTTGAAACCATCACCATACTGTTCTTTTGCTTCTCTGTACTGCTGCTCTGTCAGGATTTCTTTGTATCCCAGTCCGGTTTCTCCCGGATCAGTTACAATATAGGATGCAAAGTACAGAACTTTTTCCAGATTTCTCGGTGTGACATCCAGGCACAGACCCATTCTTGAAGGAATGCCCTTAAAGTACCAGATGTGAGAAACGGGTGCTGCAAGCTTAATGTGCCCCATTCTCTCTCTTCTTACTTTCGCTTTGGTAACTTCAACTCCGCAACGATCGCAGACAACACCTTTATATCGGATTCTTTTATACTTACCACAGTGGCATTCCCAGTCCTTCATAGGTCCGAAAATTCTTTCGCAGAACAATCCGTCCTTTTCCGGTTTCAAAGTTCTGTAATTGATTGTTTCTGGCTTGGTTACCTCGCCATGAGACCATTCAAGAATTTTTTCCGGAGATGCCAAATTGATTTGTATCGATTCGAAATTATTTAATTCATAATCTTGATTTACGTTATTATTCAAGGAGCCCCTCCCCTTTCTTTTCATTACTCATCTTTGAACGTGTCATATTCAAAGTCGGCCGGTTCTGCATTATCTTTTTCATATTCGTCATCATCGGATTTTTCTTCGCTGAACCCGGAACTAAGGACTTCCTCCTCATCTCCCAGTTCCGTTTCGATGTCCATGATTGATTCCAGATTTGGAATATCATCATCGTATTCAGAAGACTCCTTGATCTCGATTTCTTCTTCGCTTTCAGACAATACCTTAACGTCAAGTCCTAAAGCCTGCATTTCCTTGATCAATACCTTGAAAGATTCCGGTATGCCAGGTTTCGGGATGTTTTCACCCTTAACGATTGCTTCATAAGTTTTTACACGACCAACGATATCGTCGGATTTTACTGTTAAGATTTCCTGCAATGTATAAGCTGCACCATAAGCTTCCAATGCCCATACTTCCATCTCTCCGAAACGCTGTCCACCGAACTGAGCTTTACCGCCCAGAGGCTGCTGCGTTACCAGTGAGTACGGACCTGTACTTCTCGCGTGGATCTTGTCATCTACCAGATGGTGAAGTTTCAGCATGTACATGTATCCGACAGTTACCGGATTATCGAAATATTCGCCGGTTCTGCCGTCTCTCAGCTTCAGCTTTCCTGTCTTTGGATAACCGCATTCATCCAGCAGGTTAATAATGTCTTTTTCGGTAGCTCCATCAAATACCGGAGTTGAAATATACCAGCCTTTCTTTTTAGCAGCCAGACCAAGATGAACTTCCAGTACCTGTCCGACATTCATTCGGGAAGGTACACCCAGAGGATTCAGCATGACCTGAAGT
>CAKQVC010000143.1 GCA_934277655.1 uncultured Clostridia bacterium | reverse complement strand
GTCCCGGAAGCCTCCGCAGACCGTTCCACCGGATCCGCAGCCACATCCACAACAACCTGTGCAAAGAACTGCATGTGATTTTCCTCAGAAGAAGCAAACTGGATACTGATCAGTTTCACCCTGGTCTGCCCGATATCATGCACGGAAGCATTGGTAAACGTGTGGATCCCGATCTTCCCAGTCTTCGCATTATCTTCAATCTGGTTCAGCAGCCCCGAAATATTCTTGTCATTCCTTGACTTCGCCTGAGCCAGCCTGGGATTCTTCCCCACACATTTCAGACTCTGCCTTCCCCCGATTTTCTGCCTGATGGAAGTGATACAGGTAATCTGTCCCTCATCCGCCTGTCCTCCTGCAAACCTCAGCACATCACCCACATCCAGCGCAGGATTCCCAATAGTATCCGAATCAAAAGGCACATACCGGATCTCAGACAGATCCGTCAATATATTCCTGCACAGCATCTCCCTGGTCTCTGCCAGTCCAAACTGCAAAAGCGGATTCACTCCCAGATTCATAGTCAGCCCGTTATCCGAAACCAGCGCATAATACTCTGCAATCTGCGTCTGCTTATTGGTGGAACTCACCGCCGTATACCTGGTGATAAAATCCGAAAAACTGGAAGAAACTATGGTTAAGCTGGTAAAAGGACTGACTGCTTTTGATATTCCGAAAGTGGTAACGCAGCAGTATACGAAAGGTCTGGGACCGACAGTAGAAAGCATAGCAGAAGTGCTTGGCGAGTTTGAGCCGATTGACAAGACCCGGTTCAGTGCTTACGGAGATGAAAACTTTAGGACAGCACTGGAAAACACCGGTCGCAGAACTGTGATCCTTGCCGGTATTGAAGCACATATCTGTGTAGAGCAGACCACTCTGGACCTTTTAGAAAATGGATATGATGTGCTGGTAATAGCAGACTGTGTACAGTCCAGAAATCCAAAGAACAGAGAAATCGCCATGGAGCGCATGCAGAATGCAGGTGCTGTAATCACTTCGTTTGAGAGCGTGCTGTACGAACTTCTCGGCGGTGCGAAAGAACCGGAATTCAAGACGATTTCCGCGCTGGTAAAATAACCGGAAAGAAACCGAAAGGAATAGATTAAAAGAGTCATAGAATTTAACAATAGAAAGGGAACATGCAGGAGAAAAACAGCAGGCATTAAAATTTATATATGATCTTTAAAAATACATTTGATAATTTAACATCTGAGGAGACGGAACTCCTCAATTCTTATTTCGACGGATATGATTACGAATCATCCGGACATACTTTGATCGCCAATTACATCTGGCGGAATACCCATCATATCAGCTGGCAGATTATCGGAGACTATCTTTGCATCGGGGCTTTGGGAGAACTGGACCCGGAAGAGGATAAGCAGTATTTCATGTCTTTTCCTCTTACGAGAACAGGCACTTATGACCTGGACTCTTTGAAGAAAACCCTGTTTACTGCACAGGAAATGTTTTGCAAGCGGGGACAGAATCTGAATATGAGTTTGATCCCTCAGTCACTGGTACACTATCTGACGGAGATTTTTCCGGAGGAAAGCCTTTATATTGAGCATGACCGGGACGAGGATGATTACATTTACCTTAGGGAAGATCTTGTTAAGCTGAGCGGACGGAAGCTCCATCAGAAAAAGAACCATCTTAATTATTTCCTGAAAAATTATGCGTTTACCTATGAAGAGGCAACGCCGGAGATGGTACCTGAAATCATGGCATACATTGAAAGCAAGAATGAGTATAAAATGGGTGAAACACCGGAAGATTGGAAAGAGATTTTGGAACTGGAAACAGAAGCGATCAGAGAGCTTCTGAAGTTCGTGGGAAAAGATCTCCTGACAGGGGTTATCCGGATCGACGGAAAAATCGAGGCAGTCACATTAGGTGAGTTTGCGAAAACCAACAGCCATGAGACTGTACTGGTACATGTGGAAAAGGCCGATGACCGTTTCAGAGGGTTATACCAGGCAATCAATAATGAATTCTGCAAAAGACTTCCAGAGGATACGATCTATGTCAACCGGGAAGAAGATATGGGGCTGGAAAATCTGCGTCAGACGAAAACGTCCTATAAGCCGGTAAAGATGGGAGAAAAATATCTGGCAATCGTGAGATAAACGGATAAAGAAATAAAGAAAAGAAAAACGGAAACGAAATACTTTGCGAAGTGCGAAGAAAGAAAAACGTCTACCTGATAAGCAGAAATTGCTGAAATGGCAGACGTTTTTTTGATATGATGTGCCCCAATGCTTAAAATGAACGGAATGCATGCATAAAAAGTACTTTCGCCAAGTAAACGAGCTCCTATGCGATATTGCTCAACACATTGGTCTTTCTCAGTCTTGTGATCAGGAAAAGAGCAGCTGCGATTTTAAGGGCATCTCCCGGAAGAAAGGGAAGCACACATTGTGCTAGACCTACCGCAAAAGAGATGTTCATCAGATGAATATACCAGATAGTTCCGAATGTGTAGCAGATCAAGACACCTGCAATCATAGAGCCGAGCAGTGCCCAGACGGATTTTGTGCGGGATGAAACAAAACCTACAACCATGGCACAAAGAATATAGCCGATAATGTAACCGCCGGTAGGACCCGCGATCACATGGAAACCTCCGGAAAATCCTGCGAATACGGGAACGCCGATCGCACCGAGAAGTACGTAAATGATCTGGCTCATAGTTCCGCATTTGAAGCCGAGACATCCGGCGGATAAAAGTACACCCAGGATTGCCAGGTTGATAGGGATCATCGATGGCAGCGGAATAGAGATCCAGGAACAGACAGCGGTAATTGCTGCAAAAATTCCTGTAAGTACCAGCTGATAGGTACGGCTGCCTGCGTTGGCAGATCTTGTGTTAAAAGTAGTTGTCTGATTATTTTGTCCAGTCTTGTCAATATTCATTGATTGCCTCCAAATGTTATGTTGTTTCATGAATCCCCTGCAGCACAGTAACGTAATTGCTTGTCAGGCTTTGCGGATTGAGATTTCGCCGGTAGACAGGGTTTCCATCTGCCCGGAGCGCAGCCCTTCCAGAAATTCTACGACCAGTCCTCCGTTTTCATCGATGTCGATAGCTTTGGCACGGATTCCTTCTGAGCGTTTGTCATCCGGTCTGCCGATGGATCTGGCAACGGCCGGGTTGAAGATCAGTATCTGTTCACCTAAGATAAAGGAATGCGTTTTGTATTCCTTTATCATCTGAACTTTGTTGAAATTTTCGAGGAGTCCGAAAAACTCATCAGTAACGGCAACGATAAGATCTGCACGTTCGAATGTTTTCGGCGGATTTTCCATGTAGGTAGCACGATCCTTTACGTCTTCGGGCATATTGTCATCTTCAAAGCAGTTCATGCCGATGCCAACGATGATCTTCTGGATCTGTCCGGTCTCGAAATTTGTTTCCGCTTCTGTCAGAATGCCGCATATTTTCTTGCCATTGAGGTAAATGTCGTTTACCCACTTGATCTTCGGATTCAGACCGGTAACTTTTTCGATCGCACGGCAGACTGCAACGGCAGACATAGCAGTAATGAGCATAGCCTGATCCAGTCCGAAATCCGGGCTGAAAGCAAGAGTCATGTAGATGCCTTTGCCTTCCGGCGAGTAAAAGGAGCGGCCCAGGCGGCCGCGCCCGGCTGTCTGCTGCTGTGCAACGATCAGCTGAGGGACAGATACATCCGTCAACGTCTTCGCAAAATTGTTTGTCGAATCGATTTTATCGAAAACATGCAGTTTGCAAGGGTATTTTATTTTTTCTTTTAAAATGTCAGCAGACAGGATATCGGCTTTCTGTTTCAACCGGTAGCCGGTGCCTGCAAAGCTCTCTATAGGGTAGCCCTGAGCCTGAAGACTTTTTACAGCCTTCCATACTGCATTGCGGGAAACCCCGAGTGTATCTGCTATTTCCTGGCCGGATACAAACTGGTCGGGGATCCTGTTGAGCAGATCCAGTAATTCTAATTTTGTAGACATGTCTTGAAGGTCCTTTCGGAAATAAATAATGGTGATCACTTTACTATTTATGCTCCTAAGTATAACGCAGTAAAAACCTAATGTCAACCATAAAATTTATAAAGGTTGACGAGCTGCAAAACCGGATGCTGGGAAAACACGGGAGAAAATGTTTTGCGGGGCGAAATGTAGAAAATGGAAAACAGAAGTATGCTACTAAATTGCTAAGCTCCCATTTTAACGGGGCTTTTCACAATGTTTTCACTTTAACTTACAGGAAATGTGTGATAGAATATTCCTTGTATGAAAGCAAACGATCAAAGTTTGTATCAAAGGGAAATATGATAGTATGAGAAGAGAGGGAGAGTAAAATTGATGTCTAAGGTGCTTGCAATTGCAGTACTGGTTATTTTTTCAGCCTATTTTTCGGCGACAGAAACGGCCTTTACATCGGTCAACAGGATTAGAATCAAGAATTTGGCAAATGACGGAAATAAGAGGGCACGTGAGGTTCACGATCTGTCAGAGAAGTTTGATGCACTTCTTTCAACCATTCTGGTAGGTAATAATATTGTGAACATTGCCATGTCGTCTATTGCGACGGTG
This sequence comes from uncultured Clostridia bacterium, assembly GCA_934277655.1. Lineage (GTDB taxonomy): Bacteria > Bacillota > Clostridia > Peptostreptococcales > Anaerovoracaceae > CAG-238. Next base: position 1,256 of record CAKQVC010000143.1, on the reverse strand, counting down.
CTGTTCATGGAGATGTATCCGGTGTATGGAGCGACGGTAGCGACTGTTGTGATCACGATCGTAGTGTTGGTTTTTGGCGAAATTTCGCCAAAGAGTCTGGCAAAGGAAAGTCCGGAACGGTTTGCGATGTTTTCGGCTCCAATCTTGAGAATATTTATGGTACTTCTGGCACCGGTAAATCTTATTTTCTCCGGATGGAAGAAACTTCTCGCAAAGATTTTCCGCACGGTTGATTCCAGGCCGATTACGGAGGATGAGCTGCTGACAATCGTCGAAGAGGCCGAAACCGAAGGCGGCATTGATGTGGAGCAGAGCGAACTAATTCAGAATGCGATAGAATTTAATGAGCTTGAGGCATGGGACGTTCTGACGCCCCGGGTGGATGTGAAAGCAATCGAAATTGATGAAACGCAGGATGAAATCGCGGAGATGTTCTTAAGTACAGGTTTCTCCAGACTGCCGGTGTACGAAGATGATCTGGACAATATTGTCGGCGTTTTGAATCAGAAAGACTTCCACAATTATATAAAAGGGATGGATACTCCGGTTTCTGCTTATGTAAAACCGGTTGTTTTCGTAGCCGGATCAATGAAAATTTCCCAGCTGCTGAAACGTCTGCAGATTGGAAAGACACATATTGCGATTATTGTAGATGAGTACGGCGGAACTTCCGGACTTGTGACGATGGAAGATATCATCGAAGAACTTGTCGGGGAAATTTATGATGAACACGATGCCGAGCAGCTACAGGATATTGTCCAGCAGCAGGATGGCTCTTACAGAGTGCTTTGCGGGACGAATCTGGATAAAATGTTTGATTATTTTGATGTAGAAGAAGATATTGATGCGACGACCGTCAACGGATGGGTTGTGCTTCAGTTGGATAAATTACCAAATGCCGGAGATACATTCACTTACGAAGCGGATTATAAGCGGTTTGATGTGAAGGTAACCAAGGCAGACCAGAGAAAGGCTCTGGAAATCAATATGGTAGTAACCGAGTTACCAAAAGATGAATAGAAAGCGAGGGGAATTCAGTAAAATGGGATTTATGGAAAAAATCTTTGGTGATCTGAATACCAAGGAAGTGAAAAAAGTTGAAAAAATTGCAGACCAGGTCATGGCTCTGGACAGCCAGATGGCTGCACTTTCGGATGAAGAATTAAAAGGAAAAACGCAGGAGTTTAAAGACAGACTGGCACAGGGCCAGACGCTGGACGATATTATGGTAGAAGCATTTGCGGTCTGCAGAGAAG
>CAKQVC010000142.1 GCA_934277655.1 uncultured Clostridia bacterium | reverse complement strand
TCACAAAAGGTGTAGAAGTTTACATTCGTAAGGTAGCACCTCTTGGAGACCCGATCGAAGTTACAGTAAGAGGATATGAACTTTCCATCAGAAAAGCTGATGCAGAAATGATTGAAGTGGAGGGAGAATAGAAAAATGAGCGATAAGAAGATAAGAATTGCTCTTGCCGGAAACCCGAACTGCGGTAAGACAACGCTGTTCAACGGACTGACCGGATCCAATCAGTTTGTAGGTAACTGGCCAGGCGTAACAGTAGAGAAAAAAGAAGGTAAGCTGAAAAAGCATGATGATGTTATCATCACAGACCTTCCGGGTATTTATTCCCTTTCTCCATATACATTAGAAGAAGTAGTTGCAAGAAACTACCTGATCGGAGAAAGACCGGATGCAATCCTGAACATCATCGATGGTACAAACCTTGAAAGAAACCTGTACCTGACAACACAGCTGACAGAACTGGGTATTCCGGTTGTCATCGCTGTAAACATGATGGATATCGTAGAAAAGAACGGAGATAAGATCAATACAGCAGAACTTGCAAAACAGCTTGGCTGCAAAGTTGTGGAAATTTCCGCATTAAAGAATAAAGGTATCATGGAAGCTGCAGAAGCAGCTATCGATGCAGCAAAGAATTCTAAGACAATTCCGATGCATACATTCTCAGGCGTTGTGGAGCACGCTATTGCACATATTGAAGAAGCAGCTGTACATAACATGCCGGAAGAACAGCAGAGATGGTATGCAATCAAGATCTTTGAAAGAGATGAAAAAGTTTTAGAACAGCTTCACGTTGATAAAACTGTTTTAAATCACATTGAAGACGATATTAAGGCAGCAGAAATAGAAATGGACGATGATGCGGAATCCATCATCACAAACGAAAGATATATTTACATCGGAGGCATCATCAAAGCATGCTATAAGAAACATAACAAAGGTGGCATGACAACATCCGATAAGATCGACAGAGTCGTAACCAACAGATGGCTCGGTCTTCCGATTTTTGCGGTTATCATGTTCCTTGTATACTATATCTCAATGGTAACCGTAGGAAGTGCGGCAACTGACTGGGCAAACGATGGACTGTTCGGAGATGGCTATCATCTCTTCGGAATGGGAACTGCTCAGTATGAGGAAGCAGCAGACCAGTATGGAGATACAGACCTGATCATCAGTGCCTTCGCAGACGAATACGGTGACGATCAGATCAGTGCAGCACTGGATGCAGAGAGCGAAGACTACACAGAAGAAGGCGCAAAAGCAGCTCTTGAGCAGTTAGACTCTCTGGTTCCTGCAGATGCAAACGTATCTTATGAAGTAGAAGATGAAGAAACATTGGCTACGGAAACAGTAGACGGTGTAACAAAAGCTGACTTCGAAGCAGCAGTCAGCGAATATCTGAATACAGATTACAAAGAAGCGTATGGAGCTCCTGATACATCCACTTACGGAACATGGGTACCTGGTATTCCGGTTCTTATTGGAAATGCTCTCGATGCAGCTGGTACAGCTGACTGGCTTTCCGGTCTGATCCTTGATGGTATCGTTGCCGGTGTCGGCGCAGTACTGGGCTTCGTTCCGCAGATGCTGGTATTATTCCTGCTCCTTGCATTCCTGGAAGCCTGCGGATATATGTCCCGTATCGCATTCGTACTTGACCGTATTTTCCGTAAGTTCGGTCTCTCCGGAAAATCTTTCATCCCGATGTTGATTGGTACAGGTTGTGGTATTCCGGGCATCATGGCATCTCGTACAATTGAAAACGAACGTGACCGTCGTATGACGATTATGACTACAACCTTTATCCCTTGCGGTGCAAAAGTTCCGTTCATCGGAATGATCGCCGGCGCTATCTTCGGTGGATCCGCATGGGTTGCAACAAGTGCATACTTTGTAGGTATGGCAGCAATCATTATTTCTGGTATCATGCTGAAGAAGACAAAGAGATTCGCAGGTGAACCGGCACCATTCGTAATGGAACTTCCGGCATACCATATGCCGACAGCTGGAAACGTACTTCGCTCCATGTGGGAACGTGGATGGTCTTTCATCAAGAAAGCCGGAACTATCATCTTACTGTCAACAATCGCAGTATGGTTCACATCCTACTTTGGGTTTACAGATGAAGGCTTCAGAATGTTAGCAGAAGACGAGCTTGACCAGTCTATCCTGGCAACGATCGGCAGCGCAATCTGCTGGATTTTCGCTCCGCTTGGATTCGGAACATGGGAAGCAACCGTTGCTTCTATTACAGGTCTGGTTGCAAAGGAAAACATCGTTGGTACAATGGGTATCCTGTACGGTGCTTCCGGCGATGTTTACACAACTCTGGCATCCGTATTTACGCCGATCAGCGGCTATGCATTCCTGGTATTCAACCTGTTATGCGCTCCTTGCTTCGCAGCAATCGGTGCTATCAAGCGTGAAATGAACAACGCAAAGTGGACTTGGTTTGCAATCGGTTATCAGTGTGGATTTGCTTACTGCATTGCACTGGTTATCAATCAGATCGGTAATGCTGTAACAGGAAACCTGAATATTATCGGCTTAATCGCAGCAATCGCAGTAATCGGTGCGATTATCTACAACCTGGTAAGACCTTATAAGGAAGCAAAATAAATAAAATGAGCTGGCTATCAGAAAATTTAGGAACGATCGTTGTTGGATTCTTGCTGGCTGTTATCGTGATCGCAATTATCAGACAACAGATTCATCAAAAAAAAGCAGGAAAAAATTCCTGCGGATGCGGATGCTCAAGCTGCGCAATGTCAGGATCCTGCCACAGCCATAGTGCGGAGAAGGATCTTGAAAGAATGGAAAAGCAGATCGTAGCAAATATCCGTAAACAAGAAAATAGCAATTAACTATTAAACTTAAAGATATATACTTTCATACAAATACAGAAAACGGAACCAATGCCTTCGGTTCCGTTTTCTGTATTTTTAAAATTCCGTTTGCATTACTGCTCTTATTCTGCTTCCCACTGAGCAAGCTTTCTGTACGTGCTACATCCAATAACGATGCCGACAATCAGAACACCTGCAACGGCTACATTTCTGACGATCTTCGAAACGTCTACATTAACAGTTACATCAACGGTGCCTTTATCTTTTTTACTGATTTCCATTTATATCCCTCCCGATTTTAAACTTTCATATTGTTGAGTTTTAGTTTCGTTTTCCCCATGATACCACAGAAATACAGCCGATGCAACTAAAAACAAGGATCAATACCTGTTTCAGGAAGCAATACGTTCTCTATGAGGAGGGCATATTATCAGGGAGGTAAACATAAAGATGAAAGTAACAGATTGTAGTATGAAGAAAGTGAGCGTATTTTCGTGAAAAGAACAGAGCTGTGTTTTACATTGTTACTTGTGATGCTGATGCTGGCGGGAACCTTTTCCTATACAAAAACATGCCTGGCAGGTGATGTTTTGCGGAGTGGCTTGCAGACGGAAATATCCGGAGAAGAGGGAGATGTTCTGGTTTCGAATGATGCAGCAGGGAAAGTTTCAGCGGCACACAGGGATTGTCGCAGTTCTGTTAAGATTCCGATCCTCATGTATCATGGGATTCAGGAAAACTCCAAAAAAGAAAGTGAATATTTTATATCAGCTGCACGGTTCGAGTCGGATTTGAAATGGCTGAAAAAGCATGGCTACACGACGGTTCTGCCATCGCAGCTGACTGCGTATGTGGATCGGGGAGCGGCTTTGCCGGAGAAACCGGTGCTTCTTACTTTTGATGATGGATATTGCAATAACTATACTTATGCTTTTCCGCTTCTTGAAAAGTACCATATGAAAGCGCTGATTTCCTTGATTGGCATAGATTCGGATCTGGCATCGGACGATATTTATCGGGTGGAGGCAAGCTGCAATCTCAATTGGGGCGAGGTAGCAATCATGGCTCGTTCCGGTCTGGTTGAAATCGGGAATCACACTTACGATCTTCATCAAATTAAGGGTGGAAGAAAAGGTGCAGATCAGAAAAAAGGGGAGGATCTGAATGCTTACCATAAGCTGCTATTTGACGATCTGATGCGTAATCAGGAGAAAATCAAAGAGGCGGCTGGTGTGAGTCCGCTGGTGTTTGCATGGCCATATGGCGCTTATCCGCAGGACCGAAATGCAGATCAGGTGCTGAAGGATCTTGGTATCCGCATGTCCATAAACTCGTATCAGAGAACGAGTACGCTCGCGCAGGGGGATGCGGAGAGTCTGTATGGGCTGGGACGTTATCTCAGGACGCCGGAGTTTGCACTGGAAACGATTTTGGGAATGTGAAGTCCTTCTGAATTTTCCTATATCCATCTTGACAGGAAAGTGTGGCGGCTATATAATTAATAAATCAGATGTTACAGTTTGGTGGACAGCGGTCGGGCAGTTCACTTTTTTTATTGTGTCGGAATATTACCAGGCGATAAGCCCCGGGAGGAAAGATTTTGCGAAGAAGAGCAAGCTTCTGACGATTCGGAAAACAGATGGGAAGGAGATATGGAAGATGACACTGCAGCAGCTTAATTATGCGATCACGATTGCCGAAAGCGGTTCGCTCAACAAGGCAGCCGAAATCTTATATGTTTCCCAGCCGTCCCTTTCCAGTGCTTTGCAGGAACTGGAAAAAGAAGTCGGCATCCAGCTTTTTTACAGGAGCGGACGTGGCGTGTCGCTGACCCAGGATGGAGCAGAGTTCATTTCTTATGCCCGCCAGTTGTACAGTCAGTACGAGTCCATGATGGAAAAATACGGACATGCATCGAATCTGAAAAAAAAGTTCGGTGTGTCTACCCAGCATTATTCTTTCGCAGTCAAGGCGTTTGTAGAACTGGTAAAGAAATTCGACACATCCAGATATGAGTTTGCTATCCGGGAAACGAAAACAAAAGATGTTATTTCGGATGTGAGCGGCATGCGGAGTGAAATAGGGATCTTATACTTGAGCGAGTTTAATCAGGCGGCTATCAACAAGCTCCTCCGCGCGGGGAATCTGGTTTTTCATCATTTGTTTGAGTGTCAGACTTATGTATATTTGTGGTCAGGACATCCGCTGGCGAAGGAAAAAGAAATCTCATTCGAGCAGCTGAAAGATTATCCGTGTCTGTCTTTTGAGCAGGGAGATGCCAGTTCCTTCTATTTTGCAGAGGAGATTTTAAGTACGCGGGAATATACCAGGACGATCAAGGCATGCGACCGGGCGACGATGCTGAATCTGATGATCGGGCTCAATGGATATACTTTGTGTTCGGGTATCATCTGCGAGGAACTGAACGGGGACGATTATCTGGCGGTGCCGTTTAAGGCGGATTCTGTGGATGAGAGCAGCCGCATGGAGATCGGCTATATTACAAGAAAAAATACGATGCTGAGTGAGATCGGCGAGTTATATATAAAAGAAATCAAACAATATTTACATCTTGAAGAGGAGTGACTAGAATGCCAATCAGAATTAACGAACAGATGCCGGTGGTGCAGAAGCTGAACGAGGAAAATATCTTCGTCATGGCGGAAGACCGTGCCGCAAGCCAGGACATCAGACAGCTTAAAATTGCTGTTGTCAATATTATGCCAGAAAAGGAATCCGCAGAGCTTCAGCTTTTAAGACTGCTTTCCAACTCACCGCTGCAGGCGGAAGTGACTTTTATCCGCATGGATTCCCACGAATACAAAAATTCGACGGATCTTTATCTGCAGAAATTCTATAAATCCTATTCGGAGATCAAGCACGACTACTATGACGGCATGATCATTACCGGTGCACCGGTAGAAAAACTGGATTTTGAGGATGTGGATTATTGGGATGAAATCTCGGACATTATGGAGTGGAGCAAAAACCATGTGACTTCGGCTATGTTTATCTGCTGGGCTGCACAGGCAGGGCTGTACTAC
>CAKQVC010000141.1 GCA_934277655.1 uncultured Clostridia bacterium | reverse complement strand
CAATCTGGACGCCCTGGTGGATGTTGCAGCAGCAAGCAGATACATTAAAGAAGAAGATAAAGCTAAAATTTTAACATTTAGAGACAACCCTTCCGATGAAGGTTGGATGAAAGGAGCAAAATAAATGAAAAAAGTCAGAAACCTGATCAACATTACCGACTTAACTGTAGAAGAAATCAACCAGCTGATCGAAGTAGCAGATGATATTGTAGCAAATCATGCTGAATACGAAAATATCTGTGCACATAAAAAGCTGGCGACGCTGTTCTTTGAACCGAGTACAAGAACAAGACTCAGCTTCGAAGCAGCAATGCTGGAACTTGGTGGAAGCGTACTGGGATTCTCCGAAGCAAAATCCAGTTCGGCGGCAAAAGGCGAAAGTGTAAGCGATACAGTACTCACGGTTGGCTGCTATGCAGATATCATTGCCATGAGACACCCGAAGGAAGGTGCACCGATCGTGGCTGCACAGCGTACGACGGTTCCTATTATTAACGGCGGTGACGGCGGACACTTCCATCCGACACAGACTCTGACTGACCTTCTGACCATCAAGAGAAAGAAAGGCCGTCTGGACAACATGACCATTGGGCTTTGTGGAGACCTGAAATTCGGACGTACGGTTCACTCCCTCATCGAAGCAATGCTCAGATATGAAGGCATTAAATTCGTTCTGATTTCTCCGCAGGAACTGCAGGTACCGGATTATGTGAAGGAAAAAATGGATGCAGCAGGAGCAGAGTGGACCGAAGTAGAAACTTTGGAAGAAGCCATTCCGCAGTTAGACATTCTTTATATGACAAGAGTACAGAGAGAACGTTTCTTCAACGAAGAAGATTATGTAAGACTGAAAGACAGCTACATCCTGAACCTGGAAAAGTTGGAAACAGCCAAGGAAGATCTGACCATCATGCATCCACTGCCGAGAGTAAATGAAATTTCGGTAGAAGTGGACGATGATCCTCGTGCATGTTACTTCTTCCAGGCACTCTGCGGAAAACATATCCGTATGGCTCTGATCTTATTCCTTCTGGGCATTAAGAGAGCATAAGTATAGAAGTACAATTTAGCAGAAGTCCCGTGCTTCCGTGCCGATCCAACAGAATTTAGCGGAAGGCGGCAGGGACGAGAATGCCGCGGCGATTGATTGAGGTCGAGTATTATTGCAGCCGGCATCATGAAGAAAATATAGAAAATGGAGGACAATTATGAATATAGATGGCGTTAAAAACGGAATCGTATTAGACCATATTAAAGCAGGTAAGAGCATGCAGGTTTACGAGCTTTTAGGATTAGACAAAGTGGACAACTGTGTTGCAGTTATTCAGAATGCAACAAGCTCCAAGTATGGAAAGAAAGATATCATCAAGATCGATGAAAGCATCGAACTGGATCTGGACGTTCTGGGCTACATTGACAGTAATATTACTGTGAACCGTGTAAAAGATGGGAAACTGGAAAAGAAAGTTCATCTGGAACTTCCGCAGACCCTCAGAAACGTGATCAAATGCAAGAATCCTAGATGTATTACCTCTGTGGAGCAGGAAATCGTACATACTTTCCGTCTGGTTGACAGAGAAAAGAAAGCATATCGTTGCATTTACTGTGATGCAGAACACCGTGTGAAATAGCAGGCTGTAACAGCTGGAAAGAAAACAAGAAGACACGGTACATCCAGAAACTGGGAAGAAATGAATATCCTCTACCTTTTAGCCATCTATGCGTGAAAAGAGTAGAGGATATTTTTGATTGCAGGGTATGATTGCGGTCGATTTGTTCAGAATAACAAATAAAATAGAGAAAACGGCATTACGTTTCAAGTAAGCGTGCAGGCAGGGAATGATAATTGATATTCGCTGCCGCGCAGGCACTTAGCGTAATGCCGTTTTTCGGATGATGTGTTTTATTCTATATAGGAGAAGAAGGAAAGCTTATAAAAAAGCCTTAACCTAAAATTACACTATCTGTTGCAAACTTGGTACCGCTGATCTCCTCGAATTTGTGAAGAAGCTGCTCGATGGTCAGATTCTTCTTTTCTTCGCCGCTGATGTCCAGAATCATTTTACCGTTGTTCATCATGACAAGGCGGTTGCCATATTTGATAGCATCCTGCATGTCGTGGGTAACCATCAGTGCGGTCAGCTTGTTTTCACGGATAATATCATCGCTGATCTTCAAAACCTTTGCGGAAGTTGCAGGGTCGAGAGCAGCTGTGTGCTCATCTAAAAGCAGCAGCTTTGGTTTCTGGAGTGTTGCCATCAAAAGTGTTACCGCCTGACGCTGCCCGCCTGAAAGAAGTCCGACCTTGGTTTTCATACGATCCTCAAGCCCCAGACCCAGCTGAGCCAGCGACTCTCTGTAAAGTTCTCTTTCCTTTTGGGAAATACCCCACGCAAGGGTTCTCTTTTTTGTTCTTCTGTATGCCATAGCCAGGTTTTCTTCAATCATCATGGTAGGTGCAGTTCCCATCATCGGATCTTGGAAAACTCTGCCGATGTACTTAGCTCGTTGGGTCTCATTTCTATACGTCAGATCCTCATCATCAAGGATGATTCTTCCGCCGTCAGCTTTATGTACACCGGCAATGAGGTTTAGCATAGTGGATTTTCCGGCGCCGTTACCGCCGATAACGGTAATAAAGTCGCCGTCATTGATTGTAAGGTCAAGTCCTTTGAAAATCTGCTTTTCGTTGACTGTACCGATGTTGAATGATTTTTCAATATGTATCATCTTAAGCAATGGACTCACCTCTCAGTTCTTTTTCAATTTCTGCATCATATTTCTTTGCGTTTTCTCTGCGGAGTTTCGCTTCAGCCGCTTTCTGTTGAAGAACCGGAAGCGCCAGAGCAAACGCAACAACGAGTGCAGTGATGATCTTTAAATCTGTCGCTTTCAAGAAACTGAAAGTGAGCGCACAGGAGATGATCGTCCTGTAGATGATAGCTCCGGCAATGATAGCCAGCAGTTTCAGAGCAAAGTTGATATCTTTACGGATAAAGATGACTTCACCGATGATAACGGAAGCCAGGCCGATGACGATGGTTCCCTGTCCCATCGTAACCAGGGCTGAACCGTAGTCGAGCTGTGCGATCAAGCTGCCGGAAAGGGCAACCAGTGCGTTGGAGATCATCAGACCAAGGATAATGGTGGAATCAGTTTTTACTCCAAGTGAGCGGGCCATGTTCTGATTACTTCCGGTTGCACGCAGAGCACATCCGATCTCAGTACCAAAGAAGTAGTAAAGGATTATGACTATAAGTGCGCATACGCAGCTTCCAAGTATGATGGAAACCGTATTGCTTACCGTACCTTCCGGAAGAATCGAAAGCATCCAGGTCTTAACCGATGGTTTTTCCAAAGCAACCGTGGCTTTGTCTTTCATGATTCGGATGTTGACGGAATAAAGGGCAATCATAGTCAGAATTCCTGACAGAATAGCCGGGATTTTAAATACAGTATGAAGAAAACCCGTGATAAAACCTGCAAATGCACCTGCCAATATAGCGCAGAAAATCGCAAGAGCAGGATTCATTCCCCCGTTGATCAGGACTACCGTTACAGCAGCACCCAGCGGGAATGTTCCTTCGACTGTAAGATCGGCAATATCTAATATTCTAAAAGTAAGGTATACACCTAAGGTTAAGATCGCCCATATGAGACCCTGGGCAATTCCACTTAGGATCGTAGCACTCGTTATCATTTTTCTAAACCTCCCAAAATTACCGCCGCCCGGATCCTTCCTGCATTCCGGATGCCTTGCATCGGGCTGGCCGTGACTTTCTGCTCTCGACTAGAGAATGGAGAATGGCGGGGGGCGGTATCACTTCGCAAAATTTCAGCTCAGGGCTTTATTGCTGCGGCAGCAGTGTTGCTTTTTCTGCAATATCGTCCGGAATTGTAAGTCCAAGCTTTTCTGCTGTTTCGGTATTGATAGCGATTTCCAGAATATTTTCATCTGTCTGGTATTCAACCGGCATATCAGCAGGCTGTGCTTCGCCTTTCAGGATCTTTACAGCCTGAGCAGCAGTCGTTTTTCCCAGTTCATAGTAGCTGATGCCATAAGTTGCAAATGCACCATTTATCACCATGCCGGCTTCGCCTACGATTGTTGGAAGTCCGCATTCGTTTGCTGCAGCCGATACTGTAGTCATGCCGTCTGAAAGAGTATTATCCGTCGGAATATAAATGAAGTCAACTTTTCCCTTTAGGGATTCGATAGCAGATTTTGCTTCGTCAATAGCGGAAATTGTTTTAACAACAGATTCCATGCCTTCTGCTTTTATAGCTTCTGCTGCAAGGTCAGCCTGGATCTTGGAGTTTGATTCGCTGGAGCAGTACATGATAGCAACTTTTTTCGCATCCGGAAGAAGCTGCTTACCAAGAGAAATCTGGTGTGCAACCGGGTTAAGGTCGGAAGTTCCTGTCAGGTTTCCACCTGGCTTTTCATTGTCAGCGATAAGACCGGAGCCTGCAGGATCGGTTACAGCTGTGAACAGAACTGGAATGTTAGAAGTTTTTTCCTTTACTGCAGATGCAGCCGGTGTTGCAATAGCCAGGATCAGATCAGAACTGTCATTGACCAGCGTGTCTGCGATGGACGGGCAGTTACCAGTTTCAGCTGCTGCGGAAAGCTTGTGAATGGTAATATTTTCGCCATCAACATAGCCTGCATCAGCCAGTCCGTCAATGAACCCGCTGCAAGCTTTTTCTAAGGCGTCGAATTCTCCAAATTGGATGATACCGATTTTTAAGTTTTCCCCTTCAGCACTGCCGTCGTTATTGCTGCTTCCGCAGGCTGCCATGGACAGTACCATGATCAGACACAAAGCAAGTGCCAGTATTTTTTTTGATGTTTTCATATTTCTTTCCTCCTAAATGTTTGATTTATTTCGTGCCGTTTATAGCAGAGAGCGCTAAAGACGCTGTATCTGCCCGACATTTTACGTAGTCAGGTTTGCAGCTGAGACCTTCTACAAAACTGATAAATACCGAGTTCCTCTTGGTATGGTACATATATTACGCTATCTGTAAGTGTAAGTCAATAGTTTTTTCGGAATTTTCTGAAAATTTTGAAAAATATTAAGCATTTTTTTCTCCGAGAGAGGGATGCACCATTAATCCTTTGCTTTGACTTTGAGAACGAGGGTTATATTCAGAGCTGAGCGGAAAAGTTTTTCTACGAAAACTTTTCATAAAATTTCTCTTTTGGGACTTGTGCTGTGAGAGTTTGATAAATATAATGTAGGTAAAGTCCGTTGTAAGGACAAATGCGGGAATAATAGAGAAGGGATAAGACAATGAAAACCAGAAGACTTTTTAGAGAAAATGTATATCAGGCGGAAGGCAGTGCAACGGTTGCATCGGTGCAGACGCTGGATGGAAATACCGTCGTTACGCTGGATCAGACGATTTTTTTTCCTACAGGAGGAGGTCAGAGCTGTGATAAAGGAACATTGGGCGGATATAACGTTGTGGATGTTTACGAAAGGGATGACGAAATCTTTCATGTCCTGGAGCCGTCATGTGCAGAGACTGCAGAAAAAAATCCGAAAATGGATACAATCAAAACAGGATGCGTAATGGGGATGAAGTTGGACTGGGAGCATCGTTTTGATAATATGCAGAGACACTGCGGAGAACATATTCTCAGCGGCATGTTTTTCAGGGAGTATGGTGGTGTTAACCGTGGATTCCATATGGGAGATCAGTACATGACGGTAGATATCAGCCTGGAAGCAAAGCCGGAGTTTCAAACCGTTACCTGGGAGATGGCGAAGCATGTGGAACTATGCACGAATGAAGCAATCTGGTCTAATGAACCGGTCATTACCAGACACTTCGACACGAAAGAGGAAGCAGAACATCTGCCGCTTCGAAAAGCACTTGCAATTGAAAAAGATATTACCATCGTCTGTGTCGGCTCTGTGGAAAATCCGGCGGACTGTGTAGCCT
>CAKQVC010000140.1 GCA_934277655.1 uncultured Clostridia bacterium | reverse complement strand
CCTACAAATGTATTCAGATCCTTTACACCAAAGCCAAAGGGAGCAGGAATCAGCGTAGAAGGCGATACGCCGAAGGAAAAGGCTGAAAACCTGGTGTCCGCATTAAAAGAAAAACACATCATTTAACATAGAGGAAAGGGAAGAGCAATGGCAAATTTAGAAAGCTATAAAAATGTATGGGTCTTTGCAGAACAAAGACAGGGAAAACTGATGAACGTGGCGCTGGAACTGGTTGGCGAAGGTCATAAGTTATCCAGAGAAATCAGTGACGAAACAAAAGTATGTGCAGTTCTTGTAGGAAACAAAGTTGACCACCTTGCAGATGAACTCTTTGCCTATGGTGCAGACAGTGTCTATCTTTTAGAGGACGATCTGCTGGAACAGTATACAACAGACGGCTATGCAAAGGTTATGACAGATGCAATCAATGAATATAAACCGGAAATCGTTCTTTTCGGTGCTACTCACATCGGAAGAGATCTGGCACCGAGAGTTGCAGCAAGATTAAATACTGGTCTGACAGCGGACTGCACGAGACTGGATATCAATGTTGCAAATTACATGGATTATCTGGAAGCTTATACAACAGCAAACCTGAAGGGCCTTGACAGAGAAGATAAGAGCACAGGGTTAAAACAGACAAGACCGGCATTTGGCGGTAATCTGATGGCAACCATCGTAACACCTAGAACCAGACCACAGATGGCAACGGTAAGACCGGGAGTTATGGCAAAACGTGAAAAAGAAGAAGGTGCTAAGGGCGAAATCGTTAAGGTAGAGGTAAAACTCAGCAAAGAAGATATCAACATAGAAGTTCTCAACGTTGTAAAAGCTGCAAAAGAAATCGTTTCTCTGACCGATGCTAAGATCATCTGCTCCGGCGGAAGAGGACTTGGCGATGCCGAAGGCTTTAAGCTGATGCAGGAATTTGCAGATAAAGTAGGCGGTGTGGTAGGTGCATCCAGAGCAGCTGTTGATGCAGGCTGGATCGACCAGAGCCACCAGGTAGGCCAGACAGGAACTACCGTAAAGCCGGAAATCTATTTCGCATGTGGTATCAGCGGTGCTATCCAGCATCAGGCAGGTATGCAGAACTCCAAGATCATCATTGCGATCAATAAGGATCCGGAATGCCCGATGATGCAGCTTGCTGACTATGCGATTGAAGGCGACCTTTACAAAGTAATTCCTGAAATCATGGCACTTTGGGGCTAAGAACAGGAAACGTAGCAACAAAAATAAAAAAAGCATACAAGTTGGCAGAGAAACAGGCAAAACGCTGTTTCCTGCTACTTGCATATAAAACAATGATCCTGAATCATGGAGAGTCGATGGTTTCGACATAGACAATATGTGATTCAAACAATGAAAACGCTGACGGGCGACTGTGTGGCAAGACTTGATGAAATGGACACCGTGGATATACCCACTTTCGCCTGGAAAGTCAGCATCAGATCAGAAGATCGAAAGGAAAAGAGGAAAAAGAAATGAGAGAAGTAGTAATTGTAGATGGTATGCGTACTGCATTCGGAAGAATGGGCGGCGCACTCAGACCTTTTACACCTGTACAGCTTGCAGGCATGGCAATCAAGGGACTTTGCGAAAAGACAGATATCCTGAACAAGGGCAAAGTTGATGCAGTATTCGCAGGAAGTGCATCCGGCGATGTAAATACGCACAACTTTGCAAGATACGCAACACTTTTAGCAGGACTGCCTTATGAAACTTCATCTACATTCATTGAAATGCAATGCGGTTCTTCTATCGCGTGTATCAACAACGCAGCACTTCAGATCCAGGCAGGCGTGATCGATGTTGCAATTTGCGGTGGTGCAGAAGCACACAGCCAGGACTACTATAAATTCCCGGCTTCCGTGGAACCATATAAAGATCATCCGCCTACAGCAGCGCCGAGAAGACTGGCACCTACAGACGAAGATAACATGTCCATGATTGAAATTTCCGATGGAATGGCTGTAAAATGGGGTATTACCAGAGAACAGTGTGACGAATTCGCACTTCGTTCCCAGCAGAGAGCAGCTGCTGCCATGGAAAAAGGATATTTCAAAGATGAAATCATGCCGGTAGAAGTAAAATACACCAAGAAAGGCGAGCCGGTTATCGTAGATACAGACGAACATCCACGTCCAAATACAACACTGGAAGGTCTTGCTAAATTAAGACCGGTCAATGCAGGCGGCGTAACGACAGCAGGAAACGCTTCCGGTATGAACGATGGTGCAGCTTTCGTCCTGATGATGACTGCAGAAAAAGCAAAAGAACTTGGATATAAACCACTGGCAAGATGGGTATACGGTCTGGATGTTGGTGTTGACCCGAAAGAAATGGGTATCGGACCTGCATTCTCCAACACAAAGATCCTGAGCAGAGTTGGATTGAAGATGAACGATGTTGACGTTTACGAATGTAACGAAGCATTCGCAGCACAGAACCTTTCTGTTATCAAGGAAATGGAAAATATTACTGGTGAAAAGATGAACATGGAAAACTGGAACCCGAACGGCGGAGCTATCGCATTCGGACATCCAAACGGAGCTTCTGGTGCCAGAGTCTGCATCTTTACTATGAAGGAACTGATCAGAAGAGGCGGTAAGTATGGTATGTTCTCCAGCTGCTGCGGAGGCGGACTGGGTGTGTCCACTCTGATCGAAAATATTTACGAAGACTAAGAAGCAAATAGAAAGACCGCTGCATCAGGCGGCAGAACGGAGTATTCCAATGGAAAAAGTTTTGATGGCAACCGATGAGGTTAAGAAAATTATTCCGCATAGAGAACCAATGCTCCTTGTGGACAATGTCGTACAGATGGAACCGGAAAAAACCATTACAACTACATGGCATATCGATCCTGAAAGAGAAATCTTCAAAGGACATTTTCCGGGGGATCCGGTGCTTCCGGGTGTCTATACTGTCGAAAATATGGCACAGACAGCGGATATCCTGATCCTTTCGACTGAAAGATATGCAGGGAAAGTTCCTCTGTTTCTGGGTGTGAACAATGTAAAATTCATGGCAAAGATTCTGCCGGGAGATACATTGGAAACTCATGCTCTCTTCGCAAAGGAAAGAGCAGATAAAGCAATCGTTACATGTACTTGTCAGGTGTTTACAAAGGGTGTGCTTGCCTGCACTGGTGATGTAACTCTTGCAATGAGATAAATTTGAGATGTTTTAAATTAAAAACAGAAAATTTGTGGAAGATTCTTTTAAGGATTTAAGGAGAGAAAAAATCATGGAATGGCAAGAAATATATAAAAGCAAACTGATTTCAGCAGAAGAAGCTGTGAAGCAGGTAAGAAGCGGCGACATGGTCGTACCTGGTCATAACTGTGCAGAACCGAGATATTTGATGAAAGTATTATGTGAAACAAGAGGAATGGAACTGGAGAATGTCGGTATCCTTCAGGGATTAAACGTAGGAGAAGCCCCTTACGCTGATCCGAAATACCATGGACATTTCGTTCCGGTATGTTACTTCCTTGGCAAAAATACCAGAGCATGTGTACAGGAAGGTAGAGGAGAGTTCCTTCCGATGCACTTCTATGCACAGCCAAAGGCAATGAGAGATAAAAAAATCGGATGCGATGTTACAATGCTTTATTGTACACCGCCAGATGAATCCGGTTATGTAAATCTGGGTACTTGCTGCGACCAGGCAAAAGCCTGCATCGAAACAGCCAGAGTTTCTATCTGCCAGGTTAATAAGAACATGCCGTATCTTTGCGGAGATACCATGGTACACGTATCCGATATCGACTTCTTCGTAGAGCATGATGAAGATATTTATGCAATCGATCCGATTTCCTCTGACGATCCGGTTGTAGAAAAAATCGGCTATAACATTGCACAGCTGATTGAAGACGGTTCCTGCCTCCAGATGGGACAAGGCGGCGTTCCAAACGCAATCTTGAAGTTCCTGGGTGATAAGAAGGATCTGGGTGTACATACAGAAGTGTTTACTGATAACCTGATCCCGCTGATCAAAGCAGGTGTTGTAAACGGCAAGAGGAAAAATATCAATAAAGGTAAGATCGTTGCAACCTTCGTACAGGGAACCAAGGAACTCTACAGATACGTTGACCATAACAACCTGATTGAACTGAAACCAGTTGATTATACCAATGATGTAGGCGTAATCGCGCAGAACGATAAAGTTGTTGCTATCTGTTCCGCACTGGAAGTTGACTGCATGGGACAGGTTAACGCAGATACCAGAGGCACGACTGTATTCTCAGGGGTAGGCGGACAGCTTGACTTCATGAGAGGTGCAGAACAGTCCAAAGGCGGCAAGCCGATCATCGCTCTTCCATCCACTGCGAAACATGGTGAAATCTCCAGAATCGTTCCGGTACTTGCTCCAGGAACACCGGTTACAACTACAAGGCAGGATGTTCACTGGGTTGTAACCGAATATGGTGCTGTTGATCTGTTCGGTATGCCGATCAAAGAAAGAGCAAAAGCGCTCATTTCCATTGCACATCCGAAATTCAGAGAGCAGTTGGAAAAAGACTGGGAAGAATATTGTAAAAAATCAGGTATGATCTATCTGTAAAAAGAAAACGCAATTACCTTTACCAATAATATTATATACATCTTCGGCGGATGCCATATCCTGCGGCCGGCTGGTACGCAAGATGTGGCATTTCGTTGTTTTTTGATATTAATGTCAGTATTTTTTGTAATTGCATTATTTCTGAAAATTATGTTATAATGAAACATAATGTAAAAGATAGTTGAAAACGCTCGATACAACAAGAGAGCAGTGCGGGTTAGAAGGATAACATCCGATCCGATGAAATAAAAAAGATGTAATTGCAATTATAAGTATAAGGAGTGTGGCCATGAACAAGAAAAACGATCTTGAGTATGAAAAAGAGCTGGTTGCAGAACTGGAAGAAATCCTGGAAGGGTCTTTTGATGGTATTTTGGTTACTGACAAGGATGGGAAAGTCCTTTATGTCAATGATTCTTATGAACGTGTTGCTGAAATTAAGAAGTCTGATCTGGAAGGCAAATACATGAGAGATCTGATTAATCCGGTCTGGATGCCGAATTCCGTTGCATATCTGGTTGCAGAACAAAAAGCTCCTGTGTCCAAACGTCAGGTTGTAAAATCAGGGCGGCATATCATGGTAACCGGAAAACCGATTTTTGATCAGGACGGAGAAATAAAGAAAATTGTTATTAACGCCAGAGATATATCTGAAATCTATAATCTGACGGAAGAATTGCAGATGGCAAAAAAAAGAGAACAGCTGTACACCGATCGCTATGCTTATTATAACGATGATGATCTGGAAAAGGATGGAGGCATTGTTGCAGCAAGCAAGAGCATGCGTGATGTATTGACTCTGGCAGAAAAGGTTGCCCCTTTCCAGGCGACGGTGCTAATCCTCGGAGACTCCGGAGCCGGTAAGGAAGAAGTCGCTAAATTTGTTCATCGTCACAGCATGCGGAGCGATAAGCCTTTCATCGCGATAAACTGCGGTGCAATCCCGTTTGAACTGCTTGAATCTGAACTTTTTGGCTATGAAAAGGGAGCATTTACCGGTGCGATGCAGATGGGCAAGAAGGGTTTGATCGAAGCTGCGGAGGGCGGCACGATATTTCTGGATGAGATCGGGGAAACCTCTTTGGACTTTCAGGTAAAACTCCTTCGCTTTCTGGAGACGAAAGAAGTCCGTAAAGTCGGTGGGCTGGAATCAAAGACAGTAGATGTCCGGGTCATTGCTGCTACCAATAAGAACCTTGCAGAAATGGCACAGGAGGGAACTTTCCGTGAAGACCTTTATTATCGTCTGAATGTGGTACAGATCAATATTCCTTCTCTTTCGAAACGTGTGGATGACATTATGCCGCTGGCGAACCTTTTTATCAACCGGTATAATAAAAAGTATTGTCAACATAAGCTCTTGACCTATGATGTCATTAAAGAGCTGGAGG
>CAKQVC010000139.1 GCA_934277655.1 uncultured Clostridia bacterium | reverse complement strand
ACACCGATCTGAGAGACCAGGTAAATACAGCAATCGAATCTCTGGTTGAAAACGGAAAGGCTGCTGAGATCAGCAATACATGGTTCGGTAAGGATATCGTGGTATTTGAGCCGATTGACTAAAGAATAAAAAAGCTGATTGATATGAAAACATCAAGGATGGACCGAATGAAGATTTCTGTACTTTGTTCGGTTTCTTCTTGTAAACGGAGACATGACCTGCTCAAGTAAATGGAGACATGACCTGCTCAGGGAAATCCACTTCATCCGGATGGCTGTGCTGAAGGATGGACGTAAATTTTAAAGATAAAATGAGGTAAACCGATGATAGAGTATTTGATGAAGTTTCTGCCGTACATGTTGCAGTCTACGGTGGTAACAATTGAGATTTTTGTGCTGACACTGGTGCTGGCGCTTCCGCTGGGACTGCCGATCGCACTGGGAAGCAACAGCCGGATAAAACCGCTGGCGTGGCTTTGCAGACTTTTTGTGCTGGTTTTTAGAGGAACACCGCTGATGCTGCAGTTGTTCTTCTTCTATTTCTTCTTCCCGCTGGTGCTGCATCTTCAGATCAGTGTATTCTTAACGGTAATCCTTACGTTCGTACTGAACTATTCTGCATATCTGGCAGAAATTTACCGCGGCGGCATCAACAGCGTGGACAAAGGGCAGCATGAAGCAGCGTTTGCGCTAGGCCTTTCTAAAAAGCAGACAATGCTCGACATTATCCTTCCGCAGACCATGAAAGCAGTTTTGCCGCCGATCGTCAACGAAGCGATCACTCTGGTAAAAGATACAGCACTGGCATCTGCACTGCCGCTGGTGGAACTGATGAAAGCAACCAACAGTTCGGTCAACAGAATGACGGATATCACACCAATGTTGTTTGCAGCGTTGATTTATCTGATTATGACACTGGTGCTGACTGTAGTTGCAGGCAGACTGGAAAAACGTTTTGCAAGATATGACAGACCGGAGGAATACTAATGGAAAAGATTTTGGAAATGAAAGATATTGTAAAAGATTTCGGGGATTTTCGTGCAGTTGATCATGTGAACTTTTCTATGGAAACCGGAGAAATTGTAGCGATCATCGGGCCGTCGGGCTCCGGAAAGAGTACGCTGCTGCGGTGTATCAATGGTCTGGACCAGCCTACTTCCGGAGAAGTGATCCTGAAAGGAGAAACAGGGATGGTGTTCCAACATTTCAACTTGTTTCCGCATATGACCTGCATTGAGAATATCACGTATGCACCTGTTAAAGTAAAAAAACAGGATAAGGAGGCTGCAAAAAAGCATGCCATGGAGTTGTTAAAAATGGTAGGGCTGGAGGCAAAGGCTGATGTTTATCCTGCCATGCTTTCCGGAGGGCAGAAACAGAGAGTTGCGATCGCAAGAGCACTGGCGATGTATCCGGATCTCATGCTTTTCGACGAGGCAACATCCGCACTCGACCCTGAAATTACAGGGGAAGTACTGAATGTTATGAAAAAGCTTGCAGATGAACGGACAACCATGATCGTTGTGACACATGAAATGGGGTTCGCAAAAGAAGTTGCAGACCGGGTTATTTTTATGGATAAAGGAGTTGTTGTCGAAGAAGGGAAGCCGCAAGAAATTTTTGAAAATCCAAAGAGTGACAGATTGAAAGCATTCCTTGGGGCAATGCTTCGGGCATAACTTCAGGCATAACAGTGAGGTAAAAAATGGATATACAGAAGAAAAAGACCGAAAAGCTGACAGTCGGCATTCTGGCACACGTGGATGCAGGCAAGACAACTTTATCGGAAGAAATTCTGTTCCAGACGGGAACTACCCGAAAAAAAGGACGTGTGGATCATAAAGATGCTTTCCTGGATAACGATCAGATGGAAAGGGAACGGGGAATCACGGTATTCTCCAAAGAGGCGAGATTTCGAATGGGAAGCAGGCAGGTCGTGCTTTTGGATACGCCCGGACATGCTGATTTCAGTTCGGAAGCGGAGAGAACATTACAGGTGCTGGACTATGCGATCCTGGTGATAAGTGGGACCGATGGTGTGCAGGGGCATACTTTAACCTTGTGGCAGCTGCTAAAAGATTACCAGATTCCGGTGTTTCTTTTCGTCAATAAAATGGACAGACCGGAAACAGACAGAAAAACACTGCTTGCAGAGCTTCGAAAGAAACTGGCAGACGGTGTTTTTGCTGATTTTGGAAACCGAAACGAGGAAGACGAAAAAGAAGAAATCGCTTCGGCATCGGAGCCTCTGATGGAGGCTTTCCTTGCAGGGGAAGCTTTTGATGAGGATATGATCACAGAGGCAGTGCTAAAAAGGCAACTGTTCCCTGTTTCGTTCGGATCCGCGTTAAAAGGCGATGGCGTAGAAGACTTTCTAAAAACGCTGGAACGCTATACGATCGGATGGACAGCAGAAAATGCAGAAGAAGAGCCTTTCGGAGGAAGGGTCTATAAGATCAGCCGGGATAAAAAAGGAAACCGTCTGACGCATCTGAAAGTTACGTCAGGAATCTTAAAAAATAAAATGGTGCTACAGGATGAGGGAGAAAAAGCGGAACAAATCCGGCTATATAACGGAGAAAAGTTTGAATCCGTTTCTGCGGTATCATCCGGAGATATCTGTGCAATCCTGGGGCCGTCCGGCACCTATGCAGGTCAGGGATTGGGCGCGGAAGGAGGCACGGTCATACCGCTGATTGAACCGGCGCTGACTTATCAGGTAGAACTTCCGGCAGATGTCGACCCGGCAAACGCATTAATGAAGATCCGGCAGCTAGAAGAGGAAGAACCAAGCCTGCATGTTTTCTGGAATGAAGCCGCAGCAGAAATTCATGTCAGCGTCATGGGAGACCTGGAGCTGGATATTTTGCGAGGGCTGATGAAACGAAAATTCGACATGGACGTATCTTTCGGACAAGGCAGTATTGTATATAAGGAAACAATCGCAGAACCGGTAGTGGGAATCGGTCATTATGAGCCGCTGCGCCACTATGCGGAGGTGCATCTGCTGCTGGAACCGCTGCCGAGGGGGAGTGGGCTTGTCTTTGACAGTTTGGTAAGTGAAGACCAGTTTGAACGAAACTGGCAGAGACTGGTGCTGAGCCATCTGGCAGAAAAATCACATCGCGGTGTACTGACCGGAAGTGAGATCACGGATATGAGAATTTCTCTGATCGCAGGACGTGCTCATCAAAAACATACGGAGGGCGGCGATTTCAGGCAGGCAACTTACCGGGCGGTCCGGCAGGGGCTGCGAAAAGCACAGTCGATTCTGCTGGAGCCGATGTATGGGTTTCGTCTGGAAGTCCCTTCGGAAAATGTAGGCAGGGCATTATCAGATCTGGAAAGGCTTGGTGCCAAGGCAGAGTTTTCGGAAAGCACAGAAACGACTGCGGTTATCCGGGGGAGCGGCCCGGTCGCAACTTTGAAAGACTATGGCAGGGAAGTGATCGGATATACCAGGGGGAAAGGCATCTTTTCCACAATGCCGGAAGGATATATGCCGTGCCACAATGCGGAAGAAGTGATTGCAAGCGTGGGGTATCTGCCGGATCAGGATCTGGAAAACCAGACCGGATCAGTATTTTGCGAGCATGGAGCGGCTGTCTATGTGGAATGGGATCAGGTCGACGAGATGGCACACGTTTCCGGCGAAGAAATCCTGCGGATGAGAAATGGAAAGAACAGACAAAATGAAGATGGGATGGAAAACCCTGAAGGTTTTTCGCTGTCGGATGCAAGGCTTCATGCAGCAAGAAAGAATGCAGGAAGCAGTAATGCCGCCGGGGAAAAAGAACTGGAAGAGATTTTTCTTCGTACTTACGGAAAGAGCAAACGGGAGGAGGCTTTGTACCGGGAAAGTCACAGCCGGGGCAGCAGAAGACCTCCTGCCGGAGAGAATTTTCCGAAGCTGAAATGGTCATCGCCTGCAGATAATAGCAAAAAGGCAGGCAGACCGCTATATATTATCGATGGATACAATGTGATCTTTGCGTGGGAGGAACTGAAAGAACTGGCGGCAGTAAGCATCGATGGAGCAAGAGAAAGGCTGATTGAGGTTCTGAATCATTATCAGGGCTATAAGCAGGTTGATATGCTGATTGTGTTCGATGGCTACAAGATGGCAGGAAATCCTGGAACCCGGCATGATTACAGCAGATTGAACGAGAATGCAGGGACACTGCAGGTCGTTTATACGAAGGAAGCAGAAACGGCTGACCGGTTCATCGAAAAAGCTGTTTACGAATATGGGAAAAAACGACAGCTTTGGGTGGTGACTTCAGATCAGCAGGTGCAAATGTCGGCGCTGGCGGATGGCGCTTCAAGATTTTCAGCCAGAGAGTTTCATGAAGAGGTAGCAGGCACAACAGAAGAAATCCGAAAGAAACTGGTCATGCAGAAAAAGGAAAAGAACCAGCCACTTCGGGATGTGTTCTGATTTTCAGCGATAAGTATTTCCCAAATCATGCTTTACAATTATGATGACTTCGTGTAGAATAGAAGTATAATTTTGGAAATGCGAGGGAATCCCTCGTGTGTGCAAAAATTCATGCTTGGTTTACGAGGTGCTGATAAAAAAACGGTGTCCGAAAAGCGGCAAATTTAGAAAAGGGAGTGTCCACTTTATGGGGTATAGCTTAAAAAATGGCATGATCCTTGCGCAAGCAAGCAAGCAAGCAAGCAAGCAAGCAAGCAAGCAAGCAAGCAGACTTATAAGCCTGTAATTTTTGCGTGCAATAAAATCGAGTACAATATAAAATCACGACTTCTTTTGTTTGGCATATAGTCAGGCAGAAGAAGTCTTTTTTAATGGAGTTGTCCCTGTTTTCGAAGAAAACAGCAGAAACTCCTTATGCAATGTTTCATGAAGGAAGCGGACTTTTGGGAAGCTTGATTCGAATGAAACGACTGTAATTGACCTAACCCGGTTTTATCCGAGCGAAGCGAGAGAGAAAACCGTTGGTAGGTCAAATGCAAAGGTTTACAATTGAATATCACGGCTTTTGTGGCAAATGCGCGATCCGGACAGGCGAGGCAGACAGGACTCTGACCGTCAAGCAGCCGGAAACCTCTCGGACACGCATTCTTGTTCGCTGAACAAGGGAATCGGGTGTGAATCCCGGACACGGAACGAAGACTGCCATATTATTTGCAGCCCGCGAATCTGAAACCGCAGGGGGGCAGGGCAGAATTCCTAAAGTAGCTGTATTTCTAAAGTAGTGTTTCCATGCAGACAAATCTGCGTGCGGTAAAAACCGGTCATTGGAAGGGCTGTCATGGCCCGGAGAGAAGGCTGAAACAATGCGCTTGTGTGAGAGTTTTTCACACATGAATAGATAAGTCAGAAGACCTACAAACTCCGAAACGTTGAATTTATAGCAAAAAAAGCACAGGACAGAAATTCTGCTGCGCTAGAGTATTTCTATATGTATTTAATTGCTTCGGAGCCAAACAAAATAGTTTATTTGTACATAGTAGGAAAATAAACTTAGTAAACACAAGACACAAAGGCGATGGTTATTACAATCATCGTTTTTTTATTGAACTAACCAGGTTTTATTCGAGCGAAGCAAGATAGAAAACAGCGTTCACTACACACAAAATGGTGTTTATATAGATAATCTGCAACCAGTCAATCCGGCTGGGCTGCGATGAAACAAAATACAAATGAAAGGACAGACAAAAAGAATGAGACAAACAACAAACAAAAATCTCACGAAACAAATCCTGACCCTCATGCTTGCCTTTGCCATGGTATTTACCGGCATGGGCATCGGAAGCTGGGGCGTGGATACTGCTTGGGCTGAAAGTGAAATCACAGGTGTCAACGTATATGCGACAACTTCTGATTTGCAATTTCAGAATGCAAATGGCGACAGTCTGACGGTGTCAACCACATCGGAAGGCGGATACAGCAAGTACACGCTCAATAATATTGAAGCGGGACTATATACTTACACATCTGGT
>CAKQVC010000138.1 GCA_934277655.1 uncultured Clostridia bacterium | reverse complement strand
AAGGACTGTTTGGAAAATCCCGCCACGCATTCACAGACGTAGATTATGTAAACTATTATAAAGGTCTGATCGAAGAAGAAGGCGCTGAAGCTGAAATCATTTTTGCTAACAATCCCCGCAAGATCGTTGACTATGCAGACAGCGTGATCTGTGCAGACATTCATACGCGAGCAAGAACCAAGAGACTGATCAAAGAAGCCGGTGCTAAAACTGTTCTCGGTCTGGACGATCTTCTCAACGCTCCGGTTGACGGCTCCGGCTACAACCCGGACTACGGTATCTTAGGCTCCAACAAGGCTACAGAAGGAACCATCAAGCTGTTCCCGATCAACTGCAAGGAGTTCGTAGAAGGTATTCAGGCAGATATCAAAGAAAAAACCGGCAAGACCATCGAAGTCATGGTCTATGGCGATGGTGCTTTCAAAGATCCTGTCGGAAAGATCTGGGAGCTTGCTGACCCGGTTGTTTCTCCGGGATACACCAGTGGTCTTATCGGCCAGCCAAATGAATTGAAGCTGAAATACCTTGCAGATAACGATTTCGGCGACCTGAGAGGCAATGAACTGAAAGCTGCTATCGAAGGTGCAATCAAAGAAAAAGATGCAAACCTGGTAGGTCAGATGGCTACAGAAGGAACAACTCCGAGACATCTTACCGACCTTCTGGGTTCCCTCTGCGACCTGACATCGGGTTCCGGAGATAAAGGTACACCTTTCATTTATATCCAGGGGTACTTTGATAACTATACAGACTAACGAAAAAGAATTTCCTTCTATTTTTCGTGCATGCAATAAAGAAAGGGACATTGCGCAGTGCAGAATTTTCTGCCGGGCAGTGTCCCTTTCTTCATTTTTGGTGCTTTAGCGGCAATAAGGGGATGTATAGCAGCTTCCGCTTTACATCCCCCTATTTCAGCTTGTTATTTCCTTTATTTTCTATTTTTCTGCAACCAGAACATCTGCCTGCCGGTAGATGTTCTGCAGTTGTTATTCTGCTTTTTTTACCATACAGCCTTTCTTAAAGAAACAGATGGCATATTTAAGTACTTCCTGATAACCGTCATCTTTCAATGGCAAAGCATAATTTTCAGCTTCGATTTGGTTCAATCCTTCTTCACACTTTTTCTCCATGCCACGAAAGGAATCTGATATTTTCAATTCCAAAATTATCGCATGACCCATGAATTTCAGCTCTGTGAGAACAATATCCGGTCTACCGTTCCCGCTTTCCCGGTTAGAAAGAACTCGATATGGTCCAGCATTTAAAAGCAATCCTGTCATAAAACCATGATAATAATTTTCTGCATAATCAAAACAGCTGATCGTATCCATAAGCTGCCTGTTTATGAATTCCTGTACTGCATCGCTGTCTCCGGACTCCAATGCCTGAATCAACGGACTGCGGTCCGTCTTTTTCATTTTCTGATTAAACCAGTGAGAAATAGAATCTTCATAAATAGATTCCACCTCCAAATTAGGTATTTTCATCTCTAAAGAAAGCCGGTTCTTTTCTTTTTGTTCACTCACTTTTTTCAGATACCCTGTAAAAAACAGAAAGTTCCACAAGTTGTCCATAGATTCATGAATATCACCGTAGGTAATATCCTCATGGATCAATTTCCTGATGGTGCCACCATCCATCAACGTTTCCAGGTCAAATCGAGTTTCATCATCTGCATCTTCCACCATCTCACGGATAATGCTGTTAGAAGAAGTATTCGACCAGTATGGCAGTGGAAACTTTGTCACACTATCATTGTGGTCATTCACATATTTCAAAATGCTCCACGGATTATAGATCTCTGTGCTGCCAAAAAGATAACCATCATACCATTGCTTGACTTCATCCCGATCTTCATCCAGGCTATAGTAAGAAAGCATATCGGAAACCTCTTTCTGGGTAAATCCGAAAGCATCCTCATAACGAGTATGCAGCACGGTATCGATTTCCAGATTGTTCAATCCTGTAAAAATGCTCTCCTTGCTGATCCTCAGACATCCGGTAATCACACTTTTTTCTAAAAACGGATTCGTTTTCAGAGCAGACTCGAAAAAGGCACGGATGAAAGCGCTCATCTGATCGAAAAATCCTTCAAAATATGCGTTTTCCAAAGGCACATCATATTCATCGATAAGAATCATCGTTTTTTTGCCGTGATATTTAAACAGACATTCCGAAAGGATCTGTAATGCTCTGCTGTATTCCCCCGGCTCCGCCTTTCCATACCAGATTGATGTAAATAGCTCTTTCAGATGAGGATCCAGTTTCGGATTTTTCAGAACGTACTGATGTCTGCTGAATTCACTCTGAATTTCATATTTCAGGTTCGTATATGCGGTATGAAAATCCGGCTGTTTGGCTGATTTCAGACTCATAAAGATTACAGGGTACTTCTGCTGGTAACAGAAATACTTCTCGCCGCACCGACTGATTTCAAGTCCATCAAAGAGATACCCATTCTCAATTTTCTCTCCTTCTGCTGTAAGTTCCTCTTCAAAGAAACGACGAAGCATAAACTGGTTCAGCGTCTTTCCAAAACGACGCGGACGGGTAAAGAGCGTTACCACTGCGTTACGCTCGATTAGATCCCTGATCATCAATGTTTTGTCAACGAAATAGCCATCCCAGTCGAGCAACGTTTTAAAGTCCTCAACTCCGATAGAAATTTTTTTCTTTTTTTCGTTTTCGCTCATCCGCGTGTTCCTTTCCCTGCTTAAATCAGTTCCTTTCATTTCCCCTCTTTTCTCTGCATCCCCATCAAAGGACTGTCAAAAATAAGAGGCTCACATATTTATCTATAGTATACTTGATTTTTTGAAATCTCACAACCTGAAATAACAGAAAGTCGTCTCTGTCCTAAATCAGCTTGTAAAACCATGCGTCTTGTGCTAAAATCTTCTCAGATAGAGAAACTGCGGAGTAGATGTTTTGCGCCGTAGATTCTTGCCGGATTACTTATCGCTTAATTTTTTAGAGAATATCATAAATTAAAGGAGATGTATCAGTAATGTATAAAGAAGCATTAAGACCTGTCTGGGCGGAAATCAACCTTTCCAACCTGGACTACAACATCAAGCAGATTAAAGAAAAAATCGGCGACCGTGAAATGATCGGCGTTATCAAGGCTGACGCTTACGGCCACGGTTCCGTTAAAGTAGCAGAAGTTCTCAGAGAAAACGGATGCAAGACGTTTGCGATCGCAACGCTTCACGAAGCAATCGTTTTAAGAGAAGCCGGTGCAAAGGAAGAAATCATCATGCTCGGCCTGACTCCGGATATGTACGCAGATACCATCGTAAACTACGACATCACTCCGGTTGTCTGTGATTCAAAAAATGCAGCAGCTTTTGCAGAAGCTGCAAAGAAAGCAGGCAAAACTGTAAGCGCACTGATCGCTGTCGATACCGGCATGGGCAGGATCGGATACCTTGCTGATGATATTGACTATGCCATCGAAGATGTGAAGAAAATTGCGGCTCTGGACAATTTCAAGATCAAGGGTATGTTCTCCCACATGTCTACTGCAGACGCTGCTGACAAGACTTATTCTCATCAGCAGGAGAAGAAATACAATGCATTCTATACAGCACTGACAGACGCTGGCATCTCCATTCCGTTCCGGACGCTGGCTAACAGTGCTTCCATCATGGAAATTCCGTCTGTATACTTTGATGCGTGCCGTCCGGGAATCATTCTTTACGGATGTTATCCTTCCGATGAAGTGGATGTGAACCAGCTTTCCATCAAGCCGGTTATGTCCATCAAGGCAAACATCGTTCACTTAAAGGATGTTCCGTCCAACTTCTCTGTTGGCTACGGACGCAAATATATTTCCAACAAACCGAGCAAGATTGCAACCATCGCTTTAGGTTATGCTGACGGTTATCCTCGTCCGTACTCCGCTAAGGCAAAGGTCATCGTAAACGGTGTTATGGCTCCGATTGCAGGAAACATCTGCATGGACCAGTGCATGATCGACGTAACCAATGTTCCTGACGTAAAAGTCGGCGATGAGGTTATCGTTATGGGTACCGATGGCGTCAACACGATCCTGGCTGATGACATTGCCAATGCAACCGGCACGATCAACTATGAAATTACCTGTGCATTCGGTCAAAGACTTCCGAAAGTATATGTAAAATAGCGTAAACGAATCAAACGAAAGTATGCGATACCGGAAAACCGTTCGAAAGCCCGGTTTCCCGGTATCTTGAAAGCAAACAGCACTTCCGGACTGCCGTGCTGCAGAGCATCATGCGTTACGCCTTATGCCTGCCCCTGCACGGATCTGAAAGTGCTGTTTTTTGTTTATTTCACTACAATGGTTGGTTTTCGTTATATAAGTTATATAAGATGCATATACTTTCATCAATCTAATTCGTTCATAAAACAATACTCATATTGCTCGTCGTTCAGGAATCCTGCAAGGCATCCGTCCTCACTGACGGTTCCGAATACCACCGGTTCACCTGCATACCCTTCCGGTGCCTGGATTTCCGTGATTTCTCCCTTTGAACTGTCAATTTTCAAGATCTTGAACTCATAATCAACACATAATGCCTCATCTGTCTGGCTGTCTGCCATCCGATAAAACTCCCTGTTCGTTTTAATCTCCTGCTGTTTGTTTGAACGGAAATTATATATTATAAGTGAAGTTGCATTCGTTTCTTCATCATCTCCAAGGCTGCAGACCAGGCAGTCTTTTGTGAGTCCGAACGAAACTGCCTTTCCATCAAGCGGCACGGTGTCCATCACTCCGTCTTTTCTTGCGAGAATGAATTGCCCCTTCCCTGCATTATCTTCTACCAGGAATGCAAGCTCTTTTGTATTGCTTCTCAATTCAGTGCTTGTCAGCTTTAAATTTTCCGGCAAGTCGATCTTCGAAAAGTTCTGTCCGTCATAAAGTTCAAGTTTGAACACATCCTTGCTCGTGTCTTCCCATAAGATTGCCGTTGCCCCATCTATAAGTGCAATCTCCGGCAGTTGGCTGTAAAAATTACAAACACCGGAACGCAAAACTTTTCGTTCGCCGTTTTTGTGTAAGAATACGTTCCACTTCAGTTTATCTTTTGCCGTGGTATAATCAACATACAGCAGCGCATCGCCAAAAGGCATTGCACTGTTAATCTGTGCATCCGTGTCTGCCGGTATGATCTGCTCGACAGTTCCGTCCTTTAAGCCATACTTGACAAACCCTTTCGTAGCAGTTGCCGGTCCGACGTTGACATCTATATTTTTTTCCAGCGACAGTAATGCTTCGTTTCCGTCTGCATAGTGCAGGAATGTGTCATAGGCTGCGTCTAAAACAAGTTTTGTGTCCAGTGTTTCCAATCCCGCAACAGGTTCTGCCGACGGACTGCACCCGGCACAGAACAGCAATGCCGAAAAAAACACACAAATCAATTTAAACCTTTTCTTAAATCCCTTCATTTCAATCCCCCGCTTCCATTTTTTAATGTCCGGGCTGAGCACAATCAGAACCACACCCACCGCAAACGTCACATACATGAGGATGTTTCGTGCGCCATCAACGAGTCCATAATCAAGACATCCAAAACTTCATCTATATCTTCAACTCGCAGTTTAGTTAATTTGATATATATTTTCGAATTACTTTGTGCATTCATGTTGAAGACATCTGATTTTCTTGCGAATAGAGCTCTGCCTCTGCCTTTCTTTCCCTTTCCGCAATTTGTCGGTCCATTTCATCATGATCTTCAATATATTCTGTTTCTTTACTCATATAGAAGAACCCTATCACGTTTTCTCCGACATTCTCGACATTCATATTCAGATAGGATGATTTTTTGTATCCATCCGCATAGATAATACAGTCATACTTTCCTTCCGGAAAATCAGGAATTTGATATCTTCCGTTTTCATCCGTAACTATAGGATCTCTTCCGTTAAAAATCAGTTTCGCATTTGGAATCGATTCATTAGTCGCAATATCTATTACAGTTCCGACATTATTAACTGTTTTCCCATTGCTTCC
>CAKQVC010000137.1 GCA_934277655.1 uncultured Clostridia bacterium | reverse complement strand
CCGGTGTCAAAAACCGCATGTCCATAGTCGGATCGAAGGGGAGGGTAGCATTTTCAAACTGATGGAGGGCTTTCAGAAACTGCAGAAGAAACAGACGGCCTTTCGGCACACCATCTGCTTCTTGAGACATATCTTTCTTTTCAGAAAAAAGCTGCCCTAAAACAAAGTTGTAGCTGTTCTGAAGCCAGCCGCCTGAAGGCACTTCGCAAAATTCGTCCATATAGGGTAAAACAACCTTCAGGACTTCTTCAGAGCGGAATCGGCCGCGTTGATCAGTGCAGGCGAGTAACTCGCCGGTAAGGGCAGAAAGATCTTTGGACAACAGTAAGCTGCGGACTTCAGAATCCGTCATTTTCATCTTTTTAAGAAAATGTTTTTCGGACATACCATTTAGTATCGTATTGTATAAAAATGTATTTTTGTTCATAACCAATTCTCCCGGGAAAATATAGACATCGGAAAACCGCCTCCGATCATATGTTTTGTGCAGTGGACAGCCGATTCGAAATGAAGTTTGCCCCCCTCGTCTTATAGGCTTAGTATAGCACAAAATGGCCATGCAGGCTATGGTTTCTTGCTTATAAAACAAATAATTAACAGGTTAAAGAAACAAAAAAGATATAAAATTTTGGTTGTAATGCACAGAAATGATAGACAGAAGAGAAAAAAAGTAGTAGAATAATAGCAAATTGAAAATATTGTTTCAGACAGCAATAAATACATAAGACAAAAGAGAGGGTCACCATGGAAAAGAAAAACATTGACTGGGCAAATCTCGGCTT
Source organism: uncultured Clostridia bacterium (assembly GCA_934277655.1). Classification (GTDB taxonomy): domain Bacteria; phylum Bacillota; class Clostridia; order Peptostreptococcales; family Anaerovoracaceae; genus CAG-238. Next base: position 5,268 of record CAKQVC010000137.1, on the reverse strand, counting down.
CGGATATATAGAAACAGACAAGAGATATGTTGCCAACTACAAAGACGGAAAATGGGATGAAGGCAGTCTGATAGAAGACAGCATGATCACCATGAGCGAATGTGCCTGTGTGCTTCAGTATGCACAGACTGCTTTCGAAGGACTGAAAGCTTATACAACAGAAAATGGAGATATCGTAACATTCCGTCCTGACATGAATGCCGAAAGACTGCAGAACTCCTGCAAGGGGCTGGTTATGCCGGAATTCCCGAAGGAACAGTTCCTGGATGCACTGGATCAGCTGGTTGCAGCAAACGCTGCTTATGTTCCGCCATATGGAAGCGGTGCCAGCCTTTATGTAAGACCTTACGTGTTCGGCATCAATCCAGTTATCGGTGTTGCACCTGCAGATGAATTCCAGTTCAGAATGTTCTGTACACCGGTAGGCCCATACTTTAAGGGAGGAATTAAGCCTCTGACTATCAGGGTCAGTGATTTTGACCGTGCAGCTCCTCACGGAACAGGTAATATCAAGGCCGGCCTGAACTATGCGATGAGTCTGCGCAATATTACAGAAGCTCATGCAGAAGGCTATGCAGAAAACATGTATCTGGATCCGCAGACAAGAACCAAGGTTGAGGAAACGGGCGGAGCAAACTTCCTGTTCGTGACCAAGGATGGAAAGGTTGTAACTCCGAAGTCTGACAGTATCCTGCCTTCTGTTACAAGACGTTCCCTGGTTTATGTTGCAGAATACTATCTGGGTCTGGAAGTTGAAGAACGCCCAATCTACAAGACGGAACTGAAGGATATGGCAGAGGCTGGTGTTTGCGGTACTGCTGCTGTTATCTGTCCGGTTGGCAAGATTGTTGATCACGGCGAAGAAATCCTGCTTCCTGCAGGTATGGACAGCATGGGCCCTGTTACACAGAAACTTTATGACACACTGACAGGTATCCAGCAGGGCAAGATTGAAGCACCGGAAGGCTGGATCCGCAAGATTCCTGTAAAGTAAAATATAGGTAATATAATATATAATATATAATATTATATGAGAATACTGCCGCATTGACGAAAAGTTTATTGACTGTTCGTTAGTGCGGCAGTTTGCTATATATAAAGTAAAAAAAATACCTGATAGTACTTGCAAAATGTAAGAGAAGTGATATAATCGACATATGACGGAAACAAAAAGCAAAAAATGCATAGCAAAAACTTGCGACATTAGATTTTTACAAGAGATGGTCTATACATTTTGAAATATGGCTACCTCAATCCCACTGGCTTTAGACAATGGGTAGTTCACCTTAGTGCAGGTACCGAAGGAAAGGAAAAGAAAAATGCCAAGACCGAAACGAAAAAGACTGGTATGCAGAGAGCCTGATTATAGCTGCTTTCGGGCAGAGGGAATTGCACCGGCAGAGACAGTTGTTTTAACTGTAGACGAGTTTGAAACCATTCGTTTGGTAGATCTCGAAAAACGGACACATGAAGAAACTGCACGGCAGATGCAGATCTCAAGAACGACCGTGACGGAGATTTATGAAAGTGCACGATTTAAGCTTGCAGACAGTATTGTTAACGGTAAGAACCTGCGTATCGAAGGGGGGCATTACAGGCTTCGCGAGGGAGATGCATTTCAGTTCTGTCATGATTGCAAATTATTCTGCAGCAGAGAGAAAAATGTAAATCAATGGGAAATGAATGCGGTAATACCGCTGAAAGGAGAGAATGTGATGAGAATTGCAGTGACTTATGAAAACGGTAATGTGTTTCAACATTTTGGGCATACGGAGGAATTTAAGATTTATGATGTTGAAGACGGTAAGGTAGCAGAAAGCAGGGTTATCGGTGCAAATGGTACAGGACATGGTGCTTTGGCAGGACTTTTGGCCGAAGGTGGCGTAGATGTGCTGATCTGCGGCGGTATTGGCGGCGGTGCACAGACTGCACTGGCAGAAGCCGGTGTTAAGCTTTACGGCGGCGTCAGTGGCAATGCAGATGCAGCGGTACAGGCATTGTTAGACGGCACACTTGTTTACAATCCGAACGTGCAGTGCAATCATCATGGGGAAAGCCATGGTGCAGGGGCACATGCCTGTGGGCATCACGGCGAAAACCATGGCGGACAGGGACATAGCTGTGGCGGTCATGGTGGTTGTCAGCAGAAATAAAGGACGATGCTGATCAGACCCATGAGGTAAACCAGAAAGTGATAAGTGTAGCAGACAGAAAGTATTCGATGTGATTGACGATAGACCAGATTCATTGTAGAATAAAGGCATCAGATATATGGACGCAGGACTTGCAGCTTCTGCGCCGGAACCTTCGGAACGGGAGTGGATCATATGAAAAAATATACTGTGCCGCTGCTCATGCTAGCGATATTTGAAACCATTGCGGTCAGTCTGTGGCTGTCAAAGAGTAATATCTTCTATCTGTTTAATTTCAGCTATATCGGCATCTCTCTGACACTGGGACTGACCCTTTTTACGCAGCATAAACCATACGCACGAAATCTCGTGCAACTTCTTGTCGGCGGCTATATGCTGATATACCTGGGCATTATCTGCGGAGAAAATATGCAGATCGAAGGTTTTTGGTATTATTTGTTTCTCGGGGTGTTCGAAGCAGCAACAATCCACTATGCAGTGGCTAAGATCTTCGGTCCTCTGTTGTTTGGCCGTGGCTGGTGCGGCTATGCCTGTTGGACAGCGATGGTGCTTGATCTGCTTCCGTATAAGATTCCGGAGCAGCCACGCAGAAAAAACTTAGACAAGCTTCGTTATTTACTCTTTACCCTTGCGCTTCTGTTTGTCGCATCGCTGTTTTTGTTTGAGGTCGAAAACAAAGATAAAATCATGTGGTACAGTTTTTTGATCGGGAATACGGTGTATTATATAGCTGGCATTGCACTGGCGTTTGCATTTCATGATAATCGAGCATTCTGCAAGTACCTGTGCCCGATCACGGTTTTTCTCAAAGCTGCCAGCCGCTTTTCTTTCATGCGTATCGGCTGTGATGAGAAGAAATGTATATCCTGCGGAAAATGTCGAAGGGTTTGTCCCATGAATGTAGAACCCGATCTGCGGTTCGCCGTGCGTGCGAACCGCACAGAATGCATCCTCTGCTTGAAATGCGTGGACACCTGCCCGAAAGGGGCACTTGAGCTCTGCCTGAAAACCAGTCGATCAAAGCGGCCTGGGGGCAAAAAACGAAAAGCTTGAACGAATACCAATTTTGAAAAAAACAGGAAATTTACAAACGTTTTTCTTTATCAGAATGATAGAAGATGATATAATGAAAAGAAGAAAGCAGGCGTAGCGTCTTTTGAAAGACAGTGAGTGAAAAGCCGGGAAGTGCTTTTCGGAGAGGATAAAGCATGCAGAGTGTGTAGCTTGTAGCGAGTGAAATAATTTTTAATTGACTACTTGTTTTTTGCTAAAAGATGTGGTATGCTATATAAGCTGTATTGGATTTACGGCAATAAATTATGCCGGGGATAAACCTGGGCAGGAAAGGCAGAAACGAACATGAGAGAAGGAATCCATCCTGATTATAAGGAATGTAAAGTAACTTGCGCATGTGGTAACACTTTCGTTACTAAGTCAACAAAGGAAGAAATGAGACTTGACGTATGCTCAGCTTGTCATCCGTTCTTCACAGGTCAGCAGAAGTTCATCAACAGAGGCGGCCGTGTTGAAAAATTCAAAAACAAGTACAACATTGACTAATAATCATAAAACCAGAGGGGCTGTCGCACAGCTGATGAAATTCATTGATCGGCGTGGCAGCTCTTTTATATTGGTTAAAAGCTGAAAAGACCTTGCGAATTCAACACTTGCAAGGTCTTTTGTGGTGTAATGGTTGTGATGAATATGCTTAATACCACCATCAAAAAGTTACATTTAATTATTCATTTAACCCCAAAAGGAATTTTAGACTTTTAGAGTCTCTCCCCCAAAAAATACCAAAGGTAAAGGGAGCAGTATATGTTTTGCGAATATTAAGGATTGCTCGGCGAATCTTCACGAATGAGCTTCAAGTATCTATAAACGGTAGGCTCAGAAACTTTTAATGCTTTTGCAACCTGAGATACCGTTCCTTTTGTTGCAAATATATCTTGAGACTCCAATTTCTTAATTATATTTATTTTTTCATTAGTCGTCATTCTAGAGGCGGGAATTTTTGATTCAGTAATTGTAGAACTGATTATTGCCTCCGCAATATTGCTTATTGAGGTATCTAAGTTTTCTGTATACTGAGAGTTGTCGTCACTAGATATAATATGGAATGCTTCAAGCATATTATTGACCTGGCGACTTAATGCAAGTAACGGAGAAGCGTCATGATTTATGCACAGCATGCCTATTAAATTATCGTCCTCTTTAATCAAATAAGTGGAAGATACAAAGACCTTGCCATTTTTTAATCGCCCTTCATAGTTTGCAATGAAATCTTTAGTAGTATGCTCGTTTTCATGCATTATTGCTAGGGCCAGGTCTGTCATTGAATCCCCGATTTTTCTGCCGCTTAAATGTCCATTTTTTACTGAAATGACAGATGATGTAGGATTTTGCGTATCATGAAGAATCACCTCAAAATTATCTCCGCACGCTGCGCTAATAAAATCAACTAAAGGAATATATTTTTCTAACTTTTTATTGTATTTCATCTTATACCTTCCCTATCTAGTTCTTGATAATATTTTATTACAAAGAAATAGAAAAATCAATATAATAAAAAAATATTTTAATTATAAAAAATTATTGACTAATCAAAATGAAAGATATATAATTACCTTAATAAAAAATTATTAAGGAGGTAATGAAATGAAAAAAGAAATTAAGTGTTTGCGAGCACCAGCTGCAGTAGGGGCATATTCGCAAGGAATTGAATCCAGCGGATTCGTTTTTCTCTCGGGTCAATTACCAATAGACCCCGAAAATGGAACAATGCCAAAAGAAGTCGAAAAGCAAGCAGAACAATCTTTGAAGAATGTAAAAAATATACTTGAGTCTGCGGATAAAACGCTTAACGATGTAATTAAAACTACAATTTATCTTGAAAATATTGCAGATTTTGCAGCAGTAAATGCAGTATATCAAGAATTTTTTGAGGAACCCTATCCTGCAAGGTCATGCTTTGCTGTTTCAGCGTTGCCCAAAGGAGCAAAAGTTGAAGTTGAAGTCATAGCAAAATAGGCTTTTACGAAGTTAGAAAGGAGAAAAACATGCCAGAAACTACACAAATGGGTATTATGTCAGTGATACCTCTTACAATAACACT
>CAKQVC010000136.1 GCA_934277655.1 uncultured Clostridia bacterium | reverse complement strand
TCCGTTAACCTCCACCTTGTCACCCGTCTTCACTTCATATCCCGGCTCTTTCAGAACCGCCCCATTCACTTTCACGTTTCCATTCTGAATCAGCTCATCTGCTTTTCGTCTGCTGGCAATTCCTGCCTGCGCAATATATTTGTTAATTCTCATTTTTTCCTCCTGCATCTTCTGATGCGCTACCGGGTTCTATTATACAGGTATTTCATCTCCGGTGCAAACCTTTCTGCTGTCTGAAACAAAAATAAAATCAGCTGCCGTAGACATTTTCCAGACCGACTCTTCGAACTCGCTGCCGTATCATGCATGGATCTGTCAGATAGAGCCCTTTTTCCTTCATCCTCTCAAAATATTCTCCCCCGGCGAAAGTAAAACGTCTGGCTGTCGCATTTTCTTCATAGAGTGCCTGCTCAGCAGTTTCCAAAAGATCTCCACATGCTGTTTCAACAGGAAGTCTCAAAAGTTCTTTTCCGCTGCAATACCTTGCGCTGTTATATCCCGCCAGGCTTCCTGTCGTAATCGCTTCGGTATGTCCTACAAAGAACCCGGATTTTTCTCCTCCAAGGAACAGATTCTCAATTTTCTCTGCCCTCATAAAACAGTCTCTGAGACCGACTGCCATGTAGCGGATGGAATTTCCCTTTCCACCTGCATATGGATCTGCAAAACGGACATTTTCAAAACCCGGAACCTTCCGCAATTCTTCCAGCGAAAAGTACGGACTCATCATTTTCGCAAATCCTGTATCAATCAAAATTACATTTTCTGCAAACATATCCAGTGCATACTGCTGGCAGACCTTTTGGCTCAGTTTCTCTTTGTGGACCATCTCTGCTGGCAGGGCAACAACAGCAAATCCATCTTCATCCAGACGTTCCTGTAGTTCTTCAGAAAGCGTCCGTTTTTCCAGTTTGCATGATCCGCTGAATGCTCCCAGTCTGCCATCTGCACGCTCAGCTGCCAGATCATCATTGCCTGCTTTTTCTGTGAGGCTAACTCTGGGTCCGAATGCCGGGCATCTTAAGATACACATAGAGCAGCCGTTTCCGTAGCGTACACAGTTTCCCATCGGCCCGGTGGAACCGGTAGTCTCAACAAACGCATCGCCTTCGATTTCGATATGGCATAGTCCATCGATTCCCGCTGCACGATTTTTGTCAGGAGCCACTGCCAGAACAGAGCGTAAGATGCGTCTCTTATCATGCCCTGTTTTTTCGAGCCTTACATCGATCGCACGCGTCATCATTTTCAATTCGATACCCAGGCTACAAAGCAGACGTCTGACTTCCGGCTCTACCATAGCTGTATCATAAAAGCTGGCATGCTTATGTCCCGGGAAATCCACATTCCTATGGGTGCTCAGCCTGTCAGTGATTTGAAACAGTTCTCCGCTGCCCATGGATATATTTTCCTCTGCTGCTGTGAACCTGCCGTTATTCCGCATGATGCCTCCTACATTACCTAGTCCCAGAAGCAGATCTGTTTTTTCCAGAAGGACCACTCTGTGTCCTTGTTTTCGTGCTCGGATCGCAGCTGCGCAGCCTGCCCAGCCTCCTCCGACAATAACAATTTTTCCCATAAAAAACCTCCCTGCATTTCTACCATTGTATGCGGAGAGGTTTCGGATTATCTCTTTTTTTAGCGTTTCCGTGTTATGAACAGAAGTTCCGGCGGACAGTTTGTTTGATTTATCATATCCGTATGCACGCAGTGATAGATTCCTTTATCCAGCTTCGATGCCCATTCCAAAACAGCTTTTCGTTCTTCCTTTCCGGAAAGGTGTCCCCAGTACATGACCACGCACAGAAGCCCGTTTTGTTTCAGCATTGCCAGTGCCTGCTTCAACGCTGGCAGTGTTGTCTCTTTCCCGGTAGTAATATCTTTATCTCCACCTGGGAGATAGCCTAGATTAAAGATGACCAGGTGAACCGGTTCTTTTACATAATCCGTGATCCGTTCATGACTGTCGCAGATCAGTTCTGCTTTACTGTCCAGTCCTTCCTGCTTTAGCAGATTCCGCGTATTTTGGATGGCTTCGGGCTGGATATCAAATCCGTAAACTTTACTGCATCGCTGTGCCAGCCACAGGGTATCGTGTCCATTGCCGCAGGTTGCATCGACCGCAACAGAATCCATGTCTGCAGACAGATAATGCTCACAGATAATATGTGCCAGCATCGTTGTATTTTTTAAGATATTTTCCAATTCTCTTTGTTTCCTTTCTGGATGGTGTCCTCCTTTTCCTGTTCAGTTTAGCACAGAAAGCAGAATTTTTCTACATTTTCAGGATATATTTAGTTTCGGATTTCTGCTGCCCGTATCACGTTTTCGCTCCTGCTCCCTGCTACAGCTGAAGAGAATCAATCTGGCATTCATTCAGTCAGGCAAAGTATAACATTCTGTACATTTGCATTTCCGCACTGTGACCCCCGATGCATCTGTATGACTGCAGCTGCCGCAGACACCCACACCACAGCATATATTTGCATGATTGGCGATAATAACCTTCCCCCGGAGATTTGGCTGTGCATGCAGGATTTTTTCTGTATAATATGGTGAGGCAAGCAGCATGCTTTTTCCCGGTCGGTTTACAAGCAGCTCTGCTATGCTCTCCCAGTCTTTTTTCATGCTGATTTTCTGAAATCCACTTTTTCCAAAATATTCTTCCACAAAGTCTTCTGGCAGCTTGCTGCTGTCCAGGAAAATTTCGCAGTTCCACTTCTTTTCAATCTGTTTCCTGATGTTTAAAAAAGGGGCTGCTGCTATTCCTTTTAATGCAACAAGAAATGGCGGTCTGCCGTGCTCTTTGCTCTCTGGCATTTTCTCCGGCGGAAGTTCCCTTTGAAAGCCGCTGTTGTCCAGAATCTCTGTATTTTCAAGTCCCCCATAAAATGGCCCTCCCAATTTCCAGCTTTTCTTTGTTTCACACAGAAGAGCTATCGACTTGGGACCGATCTTCTGAACGACAATCTCTATCCAGTCATCTTTTCCATTATACTGACAACGCAGAATCGACAATGGAATCTGATACCCCAGCGTTTCTGCCATGACATAAGTTCCTGGCCAGCTACACTTCTGTGCCATTCCTTTAGATACTGTAAGCCTGATTACCGTCAGGTTTTCGTCATAATCTCTGCGATCAAGGATCTTCCATTCTCTTACTACCGGGAAGTTTTCTCTCTGCCTGCCTCTCTGGATAAACTCACTGTAAGGGCAGGTTCCTTTCCAGCTGTCTGCACAGTCGCATCGTTCTTTTCCCCCTGCTGTCATACTGCAGGTATAGCATTGACTGATTTCCATCAGATGACACGGGCAATGATCCGTTCCCCGGTCAAAGCATTGATAGTTCAATGTACGTCTCCTTTCTCCAGTACAAAACCATAATCCATCATTGCATATGCATCATTAAACCAATTTCCATCTCGAAGAACAACGGCGATCAATTCCCTGCCGTCACGCTTTGCTGAGGCAACCAGCGTTCTGCCTGACGCTTTTGTAAACCCTATTTTCACACCGGTTGCTCCTTCATACTGATGCACAGTTTTGTTTTTATTATAGAAATTACGCCCGCTTCTTTCGCTTTTCCAGGAAGGACTTCCAACAATCTGTCGAAATTCTTCCTTCTTCATCGCTTCTGCTGTAATCAGAGCCAGATCCCTCGCTGTAGTAAAATGATTTTCATCAAATAATCCGCTCGGATTGGTAAAATGGGTCCCGCTACAGTTCAGCCTTGCAGCTTCTTCATTCATTTTAACCACAAAAGTCTGTAAATTTCCGCCTATGCAGGTTGCGATCGCTGTTGCCGCGTCATTTCCTGACTGCAGCATCATCCCATATAAAAGTTCTTCTATCGTCAATCTTTCGCCTTTTTTTAAATAAATGGATGATCCTTCCACCCCGACTGCTTCCTCGGGAACGATAACTTCCGAATCAATCGGAAGTCCCTGTTCTTCCAGAATCTTCAGAGTGACAAGTGCCGTCATGATTTTCGTTGTGCTTGCGGGATATCCTCTGTCACAGCTGTTTTTTTCAAACAGTATCCGCCCCTCCTCATCCATCAGTATTGCGTTTTCCGCGGATATAGCAGGAGTTTCAGGAAGTGCCATCGTTGTCGGAACAGATGCATCATAAGCTTTTCCGATCATTCCCAGACTGCTAAGTGAAGCTGTCAGACAGAAGCATACCACAAAGGTAATTCTCAAATCTCGGCGCTTTTTCTTCTGGACAGGTATCGTATCCTCTTCAAATTCCACGGGTTTCCATCTGCATTCTTTCACTTTCTGTATTATCATCCTTTCCTTTTGGTTCATGCTGGTGTTCCCTTTCCTTCCGGTTTTTGCCTGCCACAATGAACTAGGGACAGGTGCAAAATTCCAGACATACCGGAAGCATCAAAAAAACTCTCATCAACATTGTACTTGTCGATAAGAGTTTTTATTCCTTTTTCGTTTTCTCTTTCTGCTCCAGGGCAGAATATTCATTCCGCCTGTATTTCGCCGCTGCAATTTAAAATTCGATACTCATTTGTCCGGCTTCTACTTCGTCGATTTCTTCCTCTGCATCAGCATCCGCACTGATTGCCCCTTCGATATCTTCGATTTCCGGAAGATCTTTTAAAGAAGAAAAACCAAAGTTTTTTAAGAAAGTATCTGTCGTCCCATAAAGGATTGGTCTGCCGATGGCATTGGAACGCCCTTTTTCTTCAACCAGTTCTTTCTTCTGCAGGCCATCTACCACTCTGTCGCACTTAATTCCGCGGATTGCTTCTATTTCGCCTTTGGTTACCGGCTGCTTATACGCTATGATTGCCAGAACTTCCAGTGCCGACTGGGAAAGCTTTTTTGCCTTGACCGGAGTACAGAGCCGTTCGATATAATCGGCATTTTCTTCTCTGGTAACAAATTGAAAAGCTTTATTGATCTCCCGGATTACAATTCCCCGTCCTTCCTGCTCGTACTCTTCCTGAAGTTCTTTAAACAGTGGATAAATTTCTTTCTTATCCATGTTAAAGACATCTGCAGCAGATTTGCAGTCCAGCGGCTCGCCCCAGACAAACATCATGGACTCCAACGCAGATTTTATTGCTTTATTACTTGCCATCCGATTCTTTCTCCTGTTTCTTTTCTTTCAGCAGTTTCCAGGCATCCTGGATTTCTTTCTGTGTCTGCTGGATCCCCTGCCAGGCTTCATCGATCATCTGCTGATCTTCTTCAATTTCCTGCCAGATTTCTTTTGGTTCGTCCGCTTCTGCTAAAACAGTCTCCTCATTGATCCTTTCGCCGGCAGATACACGGATGTCTCCGTAGTTATGGCTTTGGTCAACCTTTACCACTCTTTCTTTTGCCATTTCCAGAAGTGACATGAATGTTACGACAATGTCATATCGATCCTTTCTATTGGGGATCAGATCACGGAAACTGATCATCTGTCCCAGCTTGCGGCGGACCGTTTTGATGATCATACGGATCCTGCCCTCCATGGTCGCACGTTCCCGCTCCACTCTGGCATAATGTTTACGGACAGATTCCACTTTTTGTTTTTTCCTGATAAAGAGCGTGAACGCATTGGCAAACTGTTGGGCATCCAGATCAAGATATTCATCGGGATTTTCAAGATAGATGGAGATATCCTCCTGCGGCTTGGCAAAAACTCTGCTGAAACGTTCTTCCCTCTCGGACAGATTTTGCGCAGCCTCCTTGAACTTCTTGTATTCGACCAGCCTTGCAACCAACTCTGTTCTCGGATCTTCTTCCACCACCTGTCCGCTTTCTTTTGAAGCTCGTGGCAGGATCATCTTGGATTTAATTTCGATCAGGGATGCCGCCAGTACCATAAATTCTGTAGCAATTGCTACATCTCGTTCCTCCATCACTTTAATATATGCCAGATACTGATTCGTGATCTCGCTGATCCGAATGTCATAAATGCTCATTTCGGCATTTTCGATCAGATAAACCAGTAAGTCGAAAGGACCTTCAAACGACTGAAGTCTTACTTTATAACTCATCTATTTTCATTCCCTGTTTTTACTTTTCTTCCATCAATTTTTTCAGGTTCAC
>CAKQVC010000135.1 GCA_934277655.1 uncultured Clostridia bacterium | reverse complement strand
TTACCTGGTGCTTTCTGCGATCTGCAAGGCATGGGGTTCTTCCAACGTAATGAAATATTTCCCGCCGATTGTAACCGGTCCGATCATCATCGCCATCGGTCTGAACCTGGCACCGTCCGCAATCAATAACTGCAGTGCAAACTGGTGGATCGCACTGGTCGCCATCGCAGTTGTTATCATCTGCAACATCTGGGGTAAAGGTATGATCAAGATCATTCCAATCCTGCTGGGTGTCATTGCATCCTATGCGGTAGCTGCCGTAACCGGCAACGTTGACTTCACACTGGTAAAAGAGGCCGACTGGTTTGGACTTCCGGTTGTATGGGAAAACACAGGATTATCTGTCTTTACCGGAGACACAGACTGGGGAATGGTCGTAACTTCTATCATCACGATCGTTCCGATCGCATTTGCAACCATGATGGAACACGTCGGAGACATTTCTGCTATCGGCGGTACTGTAGGCAAGAATTTCATTAAAGATCCGGGCCTGCACAGGACACTGATTGGAGACGGTGTTGGAACAACGATTGCTGCTCTGTTCGGAGCTCCTGCGAATACGACTTACGGGGAAAACACCGGTGTGCTTGCCTTAACGAAAGTTTATGATCCGTTTGTTATCAAGCTGGCCGCTGTTTACGCAATTCTTCTTTCGTTCTGTCCGAAATTTGCAGCAATCATCGAAGTAATGCCAACCGCAACCATCGGCGGCGTATCCCTGATCCTATACGGAATGATCTCTGCAATCGGTGTCAGAAACGTGGTTGAGAATAAGACAAACTTCCAGGAATCCAGAAACGTTATCGTAGCTGCCCTTATCCTGGGACTTGCAGTCGGAATCAACTTCTCCGAGGCTGGTGCAATTCCAATCGTGATCGGTGATATTACCATCAATATGACTGGACTTGCCATCGCGTCCATCGTCGGTATTCTGCTGAATGCAATTCTGCCTGGTAAGGATTATCACTTCGCAGAAGAACCAGACGAAACGCTGGCATCTTCTTTAGGAAAATACTAGACAAATCAAAAAAGGAATCTGCAGAAAATATGTGCATGACAAGATTAAAGTTTTCCATGCACCTGCAATTCCTGCATAATTTAAATAAAAAAAGCCTGCCGCATACCGCAGCTTCATTATCCGGCGGGATGCGCAGGCTTTTTCGTTACTGTTTTTACCACTAATCCGAAAGGAGAAACAATCGATATGAACGTAAAAGCTGAACTGATGAGTGCAGACGATATGAGCCGTGCACTGAAGAGAATGTCGCATCAGATTTTGGAACGCAATCAGGGAGCCGAAAACATCGTACTTCTCGGAATCCGCCGCAGAGGTGTTCCCCTCGCAAAACGGCTCGCTCAAAACATTTATACAATCGAAGGTGTTCAGGTTCCCGTCGGCGAACTTGACATTACCCTGTACCGGGATGATCTGACTGAAATTCAGCCGGATCCTGTGATCAACACCAGCCAGATTGATTTTGACATCAACGGAAAAGATGTGGTTTTGGTGGACGATGTATTTTTTACCGGCAGAACGGCAAGAGCTGCACTGGATGCCGCTGCAAAATTTGGCCGTGCTTCTACCATACAGCTAGCGGTCCTCGTAGATCGTGGTCACAGAGAACTTCCAATCCGTGCTGACTATGTCGGAAAAAATGTTCCGACATCCAAATCTGAATTCATTGCGGTCGAAGTCAGCGAGATTGATGGAGGCGAAAGCGTCAAACTGATGGGCGACTGAATACCTTAACGCTTAACAGGGCAGAGAATAAATTCCCCTTGAATATTCAACTCGCCATCAGCCTTGATTGTCTGAAAAACATACTTTCTTTCTCCTTTTTCGCCGTAAATCTCGCGCTGATCATCATCCAGCAAAATAACTGGCGAACGAAGGATCTGAAGCTTATCTCCCAAAGGTGCTTCCTTACTGTAGTGGACTCTGACGAAGCAAACCCTGTGAGTTCCGGCTGCAAGTTCCGGAATATAGTTGCACAGAACATCCATATAGTAGGTGTTATTCATATGTCCGTTATAATCCAGATCGCTGTACTGAACTTCTTTTATTCCTACCGTTTCCAGTGTTTCTTTTGTGTCTTTTGAAACCTTGAATTTACCGTGGATCAGCTCCCGATATTCGCCGTGCCAGTAATTTGTAAAATCAGCCTCGTCCACACGGAGGATCTTCCGGCTCTCAATATCCACAAGACTCCACTGGGTCGATGCGAAAGCCATTTCTTTCCCATCTTTCCAAAGTCCATAATTTCTCAAAAACGTTGCCCTGCTGCTCGGACACGGCCAGGAACTTGCTTCTACGATATCCCCAAAATACACTTCTTCCGGAATGCTGATGTCCACTCTTGCCAGCATCAAAGCCTGTCCTGCTTCTAGCAGATCGTTGTATGACGGCCGCTGCGCTTCCATCTGCCTGCAGGCCGCTTCCTGCATAACCTGCCACAGCCCCGACGGCTTGCCTATTTTATTCTGATCCACACGATACGTATCAATGCGGTAGTCTTCTTTAAATCTTCGTTTTTCTACCTGTTCTGTCTTCTCTATTTTCTTCATATTTATTCTTTCCTTTCCCGCTCATCTTTAGCATGATAGTTTCCCTTTGATATGCTCATTGATATTCTCATGTTTTATAATATTCTCTTTTTTCACTTTCTCTGAAACAAATCATGCATCTGATTCGTTTGTTTCGCTATGCACCCTGGTCAATGGATTTTCAACGTTCGAAGATAATCTTTCCGTTCGTCGCTGACTCTATAGCTTTCGATTGCTTTCTGAATGGACTTGTTATGCACCCACTTGTCCAACTGCCTCGCCTCAAACAGACCGATAGTATTCTCATATTGCTTAATCAAGGCAAAACTATAATACCAGGCGATCGCCATATTGATATAGTATTCATCCGTATGAATCTCTGCCAGTCTGTCAAGATCCGCCTTTTCAAACCCTTCGTCCAGCAAATACGTCAACATGGCTACAATCGCAAATCGTACTCGGTACACCTGCCTGTCTGCCATTCCTTCATCAAGCCACTCCATCACTGCCCGGCGTGTCAGATTCAGATCCTTTTTCAAGATCTTAGGCGGAAGCAGATCGCAGGTCGCCCAGTTGTCCACGTACGGCAAGAACTCATCCAGCATCACCAGTGCATCTTTCGGTGTTTTCGCTGCACAGGAAATCAATATTCCGTGCAGGTTGTTTTCTTCATAAAACTGATGGGGCAGATCTTCCATAAAAGTTTTCGCCTTTTCCGGTTCTTCCCGATAGAATTTCTTCGCAAAATTTCTAAGTACAGGTGTTCTGATCCCAATCACAGTCTTTTTGTCGATGTTCGGTACAAGCTTCGCATGAAAATCACGATATGCAAGATCCTGCATGGAAAATAGCTGTGACAGAAGATTTTGTGCAGTATTTTGTTCCATTTGCCTTTCCTGGTATGCTGCAATCAACCTGTTTAATCATTCATTTGCAGCATACCGCTTCCTTTCTGTCAATCTTTCTGATGATAAATATAGCCCTCTGTTTCGCTGCATTCTGCCTGGAACAACAGAATTGGTACTATTTCAGATCCAGTTCGACCGGACAATGATCGGAACCAAAGACATCCGTGTAGATCTTCGCCCCTGCAAGTCGGCTTTCCATATCCGCAGATACGAGGAAATAGTCGATTCTCCATCCTGCGTTCTTTTCCCTGGCACGGAAGCGATAAGACCACCAGGAATACACCCCCTCAGTGTCCGGATAGAAATAGCGGTATGTGTCAATAAAACCACTTTCAAGGAGCTGTGACATCTTTATTCGTTCTTCGTCCGTAAAACCAGCATTTTTACGATTTGTCTTCGGATTTTTCAGGTCTATTTCCTTATGTGCAACATTCATATCGCCGGTTACCACAACTGGTTTCGTTTGGTTCAGTCCCGTCAGATAACTTCGGAAGGCATCCTCCCATACCATCCTGTAATCCAGTCGTTTCAGCTCGTTCTGGGAATTCGGCGTGTAGACGGTAACCATGTAAAAATCTTCGAACTCCAGTGTGATCACACGTCCTTCTTTATCGTGCTCCTCCATTCCCAGACCATAGCTGACGCTGATCGGCTCTTTTTTCGTAAAGATCGCTGTCCCGGAATATCCTTTCTTTTCAGCATAATTCCAATACTGATGATAGCCCGGCAGATCCATTTCAATCTGGCCGGCTTGCAGTTTTGTTTCCTGCAGACAAAAAATATCAGCATCTGCTTCGTTGAAAAACTCCATAAAATTTTTACCCATGATGGCACGCAGACCATTTACATTCCATGAAATCAGTTTCATTTTTCGTTGATTCTATCCTTTCTTCTGTCACTTTCTTTTCATCATCTATTCATGCGGCATTTGGCTTTCAGATCTTTCATCTGGTTTTTGCTTCCTGTCATCGAGCAGAGAACTGCTTGCTGCTTGCTGTTTTCAGTTTACTGTTTCCAATTCGCGGCTTCCAGCTTGCTATTTCCTCTCTGCTTGCATAAGCGATTCGCCCCAGTCGCTGAGACTTTCCAAAATCGGCATTAGACGCTCTCCCATGGCAGTCGTGCTGTATTCCACGCGGACCGGCACTTCCAGATACTCCTTTCGTACGACGAGTCCTTCTTCTTCCAGTTCTCTTAAAGAGCTTGCCAAAACCGTGTTGGAAATTCCATCCATCCTCCGACGCAACTCGTTATACCGAAGAGTTCCTTTATTATTCAATGCACAGATGATCTGCATTTTCCACTTGCCGCCGATGATCGACATTGCATAATTCAGCGGACATTTTTCCAGGCAAGGACAGTCGTAATGTGTTGCAATCATAGCTTGCATTCCTTTCTATCGTCTTTTCACGATGCATCGTTGATACTGCATGGGATACTCCCGCAAAACATTTCTTCTCCAGGTTTCTTCTATGCAGGCTGGTGCATAGAAGCCGGTTAGTTTTTCCTTACTTGCTCACGTTTATTTGCGTTATTGCATTCCTTTACTGTTGATATTATAATTATAGCAGGTAAGAAAAAAAGAGCAAGTATCTTTTATAGAAATCGATCTGGATCAGATCATTTATTCCATGTTGAAGACAGAATACTTTTCAGGAAAGGATTTATAGACATTATGGACATTTATTTACAAGGTTTAACGATGGGACTTGCCTATGTTGCTCCCATCGGACTTCAAAACTTCTTCGTGATCAACACAGCATTGACCCAGCGCAAAAGCCGTGTTTATACAACAGCACTGATCGTTATTTTCTTTGATGTAACATTAGGTCTTGCTTGTTTCTTCGGGATTGGCGCCATCATGAGTGCATCACCGATATTAGAAATGATCATACTCGGCATCGGCTCCTTGATCGTCATCTGGATCGGCATTGGTCTCCTCCGTGCTCATGACACGATGGACACCAGTACCAAGGTCGATATCCCGATTGTCAAAGTCATTACGACTGCATGTGTCGTAACATGGTTTAACCCGCAGGCATTGATCGACGGCTCCATGATGCTGGGTGCTTTTAAAGCAACTCTGCCTGCAGGCACGGACTTTTTCTTTGTCGGTGGTTTCGCCAGTGCATCGATTCTCTGGTTCCTCAGCATTTCGACGATCATTTCGCTGTTCAGCGCCAAGTTTAATGATAAAACATTGCGTATTATCAATGTAGTCTGTGGTGCGGTTATTATCTTCTACGGACTGAAACTGCTATGGAACTTCATCCAAATGGTGCTCCCATATCTGGGAATATAAAACCTTCGGACCACTCGCTACACGAATGTCCACTGGACATTCGTGTATACGCTCGTGCCTTCCCAGGTCCGAATCCTGAATGTATCATCAAAATCAAAAACCCTTGGAAACGTTAAAATTCCAAGGGTTTTCTTTTGGTCGGGATGACAGGATTCGAACCTGCGGCCTTTGCGTCCCGAACGCAACGCTCTACCAAGCTGAGCCACATCCCGTTATTGCAAAATCATATTTCCTTTGCCGACTTATGTATTATAGCACCCCTTGCTAATAATTTCAAGGGGATTTATTTGTTTTTTTAGAAATACATTAAGCAGGAGTTCCCTCGTTTCTGAG
>CAKQVC010000134.1 GCA_934277655.1 uncultured Clostridia bacterium | reverse complement strand
CGGGATTGAGGAAATCCTCATGCTGACCGGGGAAAGCCGTGCCAAAAGTGACGTAAAGTACATCGGGGAAGCCTGCAGACTGGCTTCGGAATATTTCAAAAATGTCGGTCTGGAAATCTATCCAGTCAACAGTGAAGAGTACTGCTATCTGCATGAATGTGGCGCAGATTATATTACCGTCTTTCAAGAGACTTATGACGCAGACAAATATGAGACGCTGCATTTGATGGGACATAAGCGAATTTTCCCATATCGTTTCGACGCGCAGGAACGTGCACTGATGGGCGGCATGCGCGGGGTTGGTTTCTCTGCCCTCCTTGGTCTGTCTGATTTTCGCAAGGATGCCCTGGCTACGGCGTTGCACGTATACTATCTCCAGAGAAAATATCCCCATGCAGAGTTTTCGCTCTCCTGCCCGCGTCTGCGTCCGATTATCAATAACGACAAGATCACGCCGCAGGATGTCCACGAAAAAGAACTTTGCCAGATTCTCTGTGCCTACCGTATTTTCCTGCCGTTCGCAGGCATTACCGTGTCTTCCCGAGAACAGAAACATTTCCGTGACGGCATTGTCAAGATTGCAGCCACCAAGGTTTCTGCCGGTGTTTCGACCGGTATCGGCGACCATGAAGAAAAATACCAGGGAAAAGATGCTGCCGACAGTGGTGACGAACAGTTTGAAATCTCTGATGACCGCAGTTTTGATGAGATGTACAGCGATATTGCGGCGGAAGGTCTGCAGCCTGTATTAAACGACTATGTTTATGTATAGGTTTTTAGAAAATCACACGAAAGCGGAAGATCCCGACACTTGCACAAAGCTCTGTATCACCAATCGCAGGCTCCTGACCGGTACAGAGGTTTATACCCCACAGGTCCGACAGCAGATGCTCTGCCGGATTGCTGCGATTGCTGATCGACATCTTGCCGATGCAATCATTTTGCGGGAAAAGGACCTTTCCTCAGGTCAGTATGCTGATCTAGCCGAGGCGGTTGTTACCCTTTGTCGGGAAAAAGAACTGCCTTTAGTGCTTCACCACTTCGCTGATATTGCTGCAACACGCATGTCTGCCGGATGTATGCAGACACTTGCCCTTCATCTGAGTTTTGGTGACTTTCTGGAGATAAAGAAGAAGCAGCAAGACGGACACTTGCCGGTTACCAGCTTCTCTCTGCTCGGTGTCTCCACCCATACGTTGGAAGAAGCTCGCATCGCAGAACAGCTAGGTGCAGCCTACATTACAGCTAGTCATATTTTTCCGACCACATGTAAGCCTGGTGTTCCGCCTCGTGGCTTGGATTATTTGCGTGAGGTATGCCATGCCGTATTGATCCCGGTTTATGCGCTTGGAGGCATTCATCCTCCACAAATTCAAAGCTGCCTCGATGCCGGAGCTGCCGGTGTGTGCATGATGTCAGAATATTTTTCAAGCACGCTGCCCAGTACCTGACCCAAAAGCTTGCTGCCCGTTATGTCATATGTTGATTTTCTGTTGTGATAGATTCTGTATCCATTTATAGGTACGTCATTATGACAGAACACTACCTGTACGATAACTTTGAACGCCCGAAATGATCATGATAAACGGCAATAACGACAACAGATAAGAAACGGACCATGAGATAAAAAGGCTATCAACTGAAAAAAGAAAAAAATAGGAACGAAACTATGAACGAAAAAGACATCAAAAAGAAAACAACACCGAGTGCTATAGGCCTGGCACCTGATACAGATAAAGAATTCGAACGCTACCAGCGGCAGATGCTGTTTGCCGGTTTCGGCCCTGACAGCCAGCAAAAACTAAAGGATGCCAGGGTGTTGGTTGTCGGTGCAGGTGGCCTCGGAAGCCCTGTCCTGCAGTACCTGACCGGTGCCGGTATTGGTACTATTGGGATTACCGATGCAGATACCGTCAGCATTTCCAATCTGCATAGACAAATTCTCCACCCGGAACAGCATCTGGATATGAATAAAGCAGAATCTGCTGTGATCCAGCTAAAAAAATTGAATAGTAAGGTTCAATTTCGCTGCCATCCTTATATGATCACCGAAAGCAATGCAGCTCCCATCATATCCGATTATGATTTTATCGTCATCTGCGTGGATAACTTCGAGACCAGATTTCTTTTAAATGATGTCTGCGTCAAACTGCAGAAACCATTCTGTAATGGTGGTATTTTGGAAATGCATGGACAGGTTCTTACCTATGTGCCGGGACAAGGTCCCTGCTATCGCTGCATTTTTGAAGAGGTTCCTGCACCGGGGACCGTTCCTACCAGCAGTCAGGTCGGTGTGATCGGTCCGGTCTGTGGTATCATCGGCAGCATCCAGGCAACCGAAGTTCTGAAGTACTTTACCGGTGCCGGTGACCTGCTGACCGGTAAACTCTTGACGTTTGATGGTCTGACCATGACCAGCCGTATCATCAAGATCCCCCATGCCTCCCCGGACTGCAAAGCCTGCAGTGGCAAATGACAGCTTAATGCCCCCATGTTTTCCTTATATCGGGGATAACGTGGGGGGGATTATGAGTAAGGTCTTCGGACCGGAAAAATATTTATCTTCTAAATTTGTAAGCTTTCAGTAAACTTGAAAGAAATCACGTCCCTGTGTGCAGTTTCGGTATAGGCCTGAATCTCAAGCTGCCATTCAATTTCTACAGCAGTCTTCTTCGTATTCGACATTACAAATTCCTTGGTCCTTCCGCTTGCATGCATCTGTCCTAAATAATAAAATTCTTTAGAAATTTTGTCATCTTTATTTTTTCGAACAAATAAATGCACCCGAATTCCTCGTTCATCCGCATGGAGAATATTCTGCACGTCCTCCGATTCAAGACTTCTTCCGGATTTTTCTCTATAAAGATACGCTCCACATACGTTCCTTTGTTTGAACCCGCCGGAAACTCATTGGTCATAACGTTAATCAGATTCTGTCTCTGCGACTCATCCATTTGCATGGCATATTCGTCAGAAAGTGTCTGATTCAGATCCTGTAAAAGCGTCATGCCCTTTGCATAAGCAAGCATCCTCTTCAAAAGGTATAGTTCCTGGATTCTCTTTCCATTCGCAAGTTTTTTGGAAACAAATTCAATCACCTTTTCTTCTTCCGAATTCAATCGGACTGTATACTCCGGCTCTTGCCTTACGAGAAACTTGTAATAGCTGCCGAAGTTCTTGTTATCAAAACCAAGTTGCCATGTTCCTGAAACAATTAGGAATCAAATATAGCAAACTCACCAAGGATGAATTTGTCACTTTGATAGGCATTCTTCGTAAATCCGATATGCTGAAATCTCCAGGGAGCAAGCGTAGCAAAGGCAACCGAAAGAAACAATAGCAACAAAAAAACAGATCCGGACTTCTTATGCTTTTTTCGTTGACATTTAATACTGTTCATTGTATCATATAATCAAGAAATGGGTTTGTTACCGTACAGCTATTGCTCAAGCGGGGTGCTCGTTTCTTTTTTTATGTTCACCATGTCATACAGATATAAATTTCCGTCTGCAGCATGTCGTATTAACATTTCTATCCTGAATATATTAAACCGTTCAAGATCTCCAGTATCATTGCTATATACTGGAAGTGCAAACCTTGTCGTAAACCTATACCAGCCAAACTTTGCATCAACATTATGCTTTCCTTTAAAGTTTTCCTGCCATCGTCTATTCGTAGCACATTGAAGAAGCATAGGAATTCCCTGGGTAGCATTAGCCTTTGCTTTCGCATTCGCTCCATATAATCTTTTGGTATCTCCGGATCCTTTTAATTCTCCTGGAAAATCTGAACCAATATAGACTTGATCCGAGGTTTCGACTACTTCATAGCAATATCCTATGTATTCTTTTAAATACTGCTCAACTTCTTCCCAATTGATATTCCTCTTTCCTTTAAAACGTATATCACTGATTACAACAATTTTCTTTCCGTTCAAATCTGATATTACGCTTATTTCCTTATCCACTAAATATCCTCCTTTTCAACTTGACGCGTTGCGTTATGTTTATGGTAAAAAAATATACAAAGAATACTATGATACCTGATAACCCTTCCTTGAACTAATTCTTGGCCTTGAAATCATCAGTACCGCCTTTCACTTTTGATTCGGCGCTCTATTTCCGCTCTGTATTTCAACAATCGCAGTAAATAATCCGGAAGTTCTCTTTTCTCTGCTTCCCAATCTTGAACAGTACGATACGGAATACCATAGTAGTCACTAAATTCACGTCTGTTCATTCCCATTTTTTCTCTTAATTTTTTAACTTCTTTTCCTCTACTCATGATTAAACTCTCCTACAAAATAACGCATTGCGTTATTTAATAGTACCCGATATATGCTATGTTGTCAATTCGCTATATTCTCACCTCTCATCATATTTTCGCCCATATATTTTTATAAAATAGAAAAGACAGGCTCGAAATCCTTGCAAATCAAGGCTTTTCGTCCTGTCATTAATATAACATGTGCACCCGTTGCCGAAATCTAAAACGAAATTTGTCATCTCGCCTTGATCGGTAGCTACCATCTTTGTGTTCCATTCTACCTTTTCCATCACACAAAATCAATACGTTTTCATGTTAAATTCAGTAAGCATATTTTATCGTTACAACAAAATACTCCTGCAAGCAAGGCTGTCATTCCCTGTCCACAGGAGTCGTCCTGAATTCCGCTTCCTTCACCCTTTCCAGTAATACCTGTCGTTATCAATCATGTACAGCAGGGCGTTGACAATGCAGGCGGCGATGTTGCTTCCGCCTTTGCGGCCGCGGGCTACGATGTAAGGTGCATCAGCACTCATAATCAATTCCTTGGATTGGACGACATTGACGAAGCCGACCGGCACGCCGATGATCAGTTCCGGCTTGACTTTGCCCTCCTGTATCAGGTCATACAGGCTGACCAGTGCCGTCGGTGCGTTGCCAATGGCATAGATGAACGGCTCACCGAGGCTGGCTGCTTTTTTCATGCTTTCACTGGCACGGGTGGTGCCGTGCAGTCTGGCTGCTTCTGCCACATCCGGGTCTGCCATGAAGCAATGGACATTGCCGCCGTATTTGGCGAGAGCCACTTTGTTGATTCCGGCTTTGGCCATATTGGTGTCGGTTACCACAGACACGCCTCGTTTGATGGCTTCCATGGCTTTCACCGCCGCATCCTGCGAAAAGCACAGGTTGTCGGCATAATCAAAGTCAGCGGAGGTGTGGATACAGCGTTTGACGATCAGCTCCGTGTTCGGCGCAAAATCTCTTTTCCCCAGTTCTTCGCTGATAATGGCAAAGCTTTTTTCTTCGATTTCTCTCGGTTTTACTTCTTCTATTTTCTCTCTGAAATTCATCGCTCGTTCCTTTTTCTTTCTCTTTTCAACCCAGTTAAATTATATTTCCTGTTCTCTCTTTCATTTATGCATCAATACCATCCTCTAAAATCCGGTAGATCTTATCCATATCCAGATATTCCCGCAGGCCAGCTGCCAGAAGATCGTACTGGGTTTCTTTGTATTCCGCATAGGTCATGCTACCCATGTCCCCCATCTGCACGCCTTTTTTGTCAGCCAGTGCCTGGATAATCGCCTGCCCGATGCCTGCACCGTCGAAGATGCCGTGGACGTAAGACCCGAATACATTTCCTTTGTAAGCACCGTCCTGCTTGGTCTGTCCCGTGACAGCATCGGTAAGCGAGAGCAGATGTTTTGCGCCTGCTTTTAAGGTCGACTGTCCCATGTGGATCTCGTAGCCTTCTGCCTCCAGTTTTTGATCTTTCAAGCTGTCAAAGAAAGTACCTTCAGTGAGAAAACTACCAGTCACCCGGGTTCTGGTCTTCTCGTCTAAAAAGACGGTGTCGATTGGCAGCAGTCCCATGCCTCTGACCTCTCCGGAGGTTTCGATACCCAATGGATCGGCAAGGGTTTCTCCCAGCATTTGGAAACCGCCGCAGATGCCGAAAACCACTTTGCCGGCACCTGCTTGTTTCAGTATGGCTGCCTCCAGTCCGTTCTGACGCATCCACAGTAAATCCGAAATAGTATTTTTCGATCCCGGAAGCACGATCATATCCGGGTCTTTCAGCTCCTGTGCATTTTTGACATAGCGCACGCTGACGCCCGGA
>CAKQVC010000133.1 GCA_934277655.1 uncultured Clostridia bacterium | reverse complement strand
CAGCGGCAGCAGGATAAAGATTACCGGAGAAAGATAGGCTGCCAGCAGGAAGAAAAAATCGGGACGGAATGCTTTCCACCACAATTCCAGGAAATGACTGACAGAAAGTGAAGAAGGCGACGATCCGTTTTCTTCTGAAAAAAAATGAAAAACAGCACTTCGGAGGATATCTTTACCGTCTCCTGTCAGCAATATTTCAAAAAAGGCACCGCAGCAGGTTCCGACGGCAGTAAGAAAAAGCAGCAGACCGAATGCTTTATGATTGATTTTCATGGAAAATGACCTCTTTTCTTTTTGTGATTCCATTCAGTATATGTGAGAGACCATGAGAAAAGAAAATATGTTTTTTTTAAAAGTTTACATGATTCGAAGAAATTCGCTGAAAATTAAAAAAATGTCATTGAAATTTTCTGTAGCAGGTATTATACTCTAATAGACTGATTTTTTGAGGGAGAAAGGGCAGACATGATAGAAGAAAGCTACATGGAATATCTTACAGAAGAAAAGAAAATGTCGGATAATACGAAACAGGCTTACCTGCGTGATCTGAAGAATTTTCAGACCTTTATCCTGAAAAGAGGACTTTCCGGGTATGAAGAGGCATCCAATGCTGAAATCGTTGCATGGCTGATGGAACTGAAGGCTTCCGGAAGAAGTAAGGCGACAGTGAATCGAAAATTGGCGTCACTGCGGAATTTTTATCATTATCTGGAAAAAGAGAAACGGATACAAGAAAACCCTGCCGAAAATATCAAACCCCCGAAGATCAGCAAAAAAGAAATCGAGTATCTTTCGATCGAGGAAATGGAATGTCTTCTGGCTGTGCCGGACGATAGCACGATGAAAGGGAAGCGAGACAGAGCAATCCTGGAACTTTTATATGCGACAGGAATCCGTGCCAGTGAACTGATTGAGATGAAGCTGGAAGATATGAATCTGCGGATGGGATTCGTCAAATGTAGCGGAGAACACGGCAAAGCAAGGATCATTCCGGTAGGACGCCTTGCAAGAAAAGTGATGGAAGACTATGTTCTGGATGTGCGCCCGGTCTTTTTGAAAGGAAACCAGACAGACGCATTATTTGTTAATTACGCAGGAAGATCATTCACAAGACAGGGTTTGTGGAAGGTTCTGAAGCAATATGGAGAAGAGGCGGGACTTGAGCTTCCGCTGACACCGCAGATCATCCGGAATTCTTTTGCGGTTCACATGCTGCAGAACGGAGCAGATATCCGCTCGCTGCAGGAATTGATGGGTCATGAAGAAATTTCGGCCACGCAGGCATATCTGGCTGTGGTAAAAAACAGGATCAAGGATGTTTATGATAAAACCCATCCGCGGGCATAAGCAGACTTTGATAAGCAGGATCGTGATTTTGCAGGAGAAGAAACTCAGGCAGTTCATTGATATTTTATTTATTTCATTTAAGTAAGCACTGCACCCGAAAAACATGTTTTTGCAGGAAAAGAACGGGGCGGCAGCGGAAAAGGAGTTTTTAATGAGAAATAACGTAAACACGCGCACACAAAAGATGGTACAGATGGCTATACTTGTCGCAATCATGCTGATTTTTGCCTATACCCCTCTGGGATATCTGAAAGTAGGTTTAATTGAAATTACCTTCATGGTACTTCCGATCGCTATCGGAGCAATCATTCTTGGACCGGGATGCGGGGCAATTCTCGGTGGACTTTTTGGTGTAACCAGTTTCATTCAGTGTTTCGGGGCATCAGCATTTGGAACTTTCCTGCTGAGTATGAATCCAATTCTTACATTTATTACATGCATGGTGCCGAGAATCCTTTGCGGATGGCTTTCGGGATTGATTTTTCAGGCATTGAATAAGAATACAAAAATGAAAACAGCTTCCTATTTCATTGGATCTTTATCAACGGCTCTTTTGAATACGTTTTTCTTCATGCTCTGCATTATCGTATTCTTTTGGCACAGTGATACTTTCTTGTCTACCATGACTTCCTGGTCGCTTCCGACAGATTCTATCTGGGTGTTCCTGGTAGCGTTTGTTGGTGTTAACGGTGTTGTGGAAGCGGTTGTGAACTGTATCGCAGCGGGCACCATTGCAAAAGTTCTTTCAAGAGTGGTAAACCGGTAATCTGAATATTTGATCACACCGATAAAAAGAAACTGAATTTATATTTTCAGTTAAGGTAAAAAAATAAAAAAAATATGAATCAGGGGCTTGTAAATTGGTACAGGCTGTGATAAAATATAAAAGTTATTACGGGCGGTCCTCTGGGGAGTCTTGCATCGGCATTCATTTTCGAACAGACCGATGGAGCCACGAACGTCTTGGAGGGAAGGAGGAACAGAAACAATGGATTTAATGAAATCAATCACCCCCCCCCACGAAAAAACTGAGATCCCTGCTTTTGGTGTCGGCGATACAGTAAAAGTCCACATCAAAATTAAAGAAGGCAACAGAGAAAGAATTCAGGTCTTCGAAGGCTTCGTGCTGAAGAGACAGAATGGCGGCATCAGCGAAACTTTCACAGTTAGAAAGATTTCTTCCGGTGTAGGCGTAGAAAAAACATTCCCGCTTCATTCACCGAAGATTGAAAAAATCGAAGTAGTAAGAAGAGGCGCAGTAAGAAGAGCGAAACTGAACTACATGCGTGAAAGAACAGGTAAAGCTGCTAAGATTAAAACTAAAGAGTAGTTTTGATGGGGAATCGACAGATTCCCCTTTTTGCTACTATCATGCAGGAAATATTACCTGTCGATGTTGACATTTCTTTAAAATACGGATAACAGAAATGCAGGACCGGAGGAAACGATGATAGAAAACATCAACTGGTATCCCGGCCATATGAAAAAAACACGGGAACTTATCGCCGAAAATCTGAAGATGGTAGATCTGGTTATCGAAGTTATTGACGCAAGAATACCGATATCCAGCCGAAATCCGATTATTGACGATCTGGTAAAAAATAAAAAGAGAATCATTATCTTAAATAAAAGCGATTTGTCCGACGATAAGGAAAACAATGCCTGGGCAGAATTTTTTAAACTTCAGGGAAACCTGGTCATGAAATTGAACTGCATGAGCGGATCCGGGGTAAATCAGCTTTTTAAACTTTTAAATAGACTGCAGGAAGAGAAAAACGAAGGACAGATTAGAAAAAAACCTCTCCGTATGATGATCGTAGGCGTACCCAATGTGGGAAAATCATCCCTGATCAACCGCATGACGGGAAAGAAAAGCGCGAAAACCGGCGACCGACCGGGAGTTACCAAGGGAAAACAGTGGCTTACCCTTACCAATGGCATGCAGCTGCTGGATACGCCGGGTATCCTGTGGCCGAAATTTGAAGATCCGCTGGTGGGTCTGAATCTGGCATTTTGTGGATCAATTAAAGACGAAATTCTGGATGTAGCAACCCTGGCCTTGGAATTAATAAAAGTTTTGCAGAAAGACTATCCTCAGTTTTTACAGGAACGATATAAACTGGACGAGATCGAGGAGGACGGTCTTGCGAACATGGAAAACATTGCAGCGAAAAGAGGTTTCCTGCTTCAGGGGAAACGCATTGACTATGACCGGTGCGGAAGAACGGTGCTGGATGAATTCCGCAGTGGCAAGATCGGCAGAATTACATTGGAAAAGGCACAGAAAGAATGACAAAAGCAGAAAGACAGCAGATGCTGGAAGAAAAACTGCAGAGCATGCAGGAATATGAACGAAAACTCCATGCTGAAGGAATTTCTTATATTGCAGGCGTCGATGAGGTTGGGAGAGGACCTCTTGCAGGGCCGGTTGTGACCGCCTGCGTTGTTCTGCCGGAGGATTTTTCAGTGCTTGGAGTAGATGATTCGAAAAAACTTTCCGAAAAGAAAAGAGAGCAGCTTTATGGCCAGATCAAGGAACATGCCGTGGCCTGGGGAATCGGTATGCGTGATAATCAGATAATCGATAAAATAAATATTTTAGAGGCTACCAAAGAAGCTATGAAAGATGCTATAATAGAAACAGATCTTATGCTTGCCCAAAAAACAGGTGGGCATATTGAACATATTTTGATTGACGCACTCACTTTAAAGAATGTAGAGATTCCGCAGACCGGTCTTGTAAAGGGAGATAGTAAAAGTCTTTCCATTGCAGCGGCATCAATCCTGGCAAAAGTTACCCGTGACAGGATGATGATGGAGTATCATCAGGAATATCCCGGGTATGCGTTTGACAGCAATAAAGGATACGGAACGAAAGCGCACTATGAGGGCATTTTTGCCAATGGCATTACACCTATCCACAGACAGTCGTTTTTAAAAAATCTACAGGAAAAAAAGAAAGGCTGATGTTTTCCGAAGCAGAATGCGGCATCACATCAGCAAAAAGTGTAGTATGCCAATCATCAAAAATCATCATTTATCATAGACAGTTAGAGGAGTACACAAATGGAATTTAAGACCGACATTCAAATCGCACAGGAAGCAGTGCTGGAGCCTATCACAGACGTTGCGAAAGCAGCAGGTATTGACCTGAAATACGTAGAACCTTATGGAAGCCGTAAGGCAAAGGTAGACTACAGCATTTTAAAGGATAAACAAGATACACCAGATGGAAAGCTGGTACTGGTTACGGCTATTTCCCCGACACCGGCAGGCGAAGGAAAGACAACGACAACCGTAGGTCTGGCAGACGCCTTGCATAAAATGGGAAAAAATGTTATGGCGGCGTTGAGGGAACCGTCTTTAGGACCTGTTTTCGGCATCAAGGGCGGTGCTGCAGGCGGCGGATATGCACAGGTTGTTCCGATGGAAGATATCAATCTTCATTTTACAGGCGATATGCACGCCATCGGTATTGCAAACAATCTGATTGCAGCATGCCTTGATAACCATATCCAGCAGGGAAACAGCCTGGGAGTCGATGTTAAAAAGATTACGTGGAAACGTGTTGTTGACATGAACGACAGACAACTCAGAGGCATTGTTGACGGCTTAGGCGGCAGAATGCAGGGAGTTCCGCGTGAAGATGGATTTGAGATCACGGTAGCAAGTGAGATCATGGCAATTCTCTGCCTTTCTAAAGATATTACGGATCTTAAGCAGAAGGTAGCATCCATCATCGTCGGCTATACCTACGATGATAAGCCAGTTACCGTTGCGGATTTGAAAATCCAGGGAGCGGTTGCGGCAGTTCTGAAAGATGCGCTGAAACCAAACTTAGTACAGACACTGGAACATACACCAACCTTTATTCATGGTGGTCCTTTCGCAAACATCGCCCATGGATGTAATTCCATCATGGCGACCAGAATGGCACTGAAGCTGGCAGATATTGTTGTAACAGAAGCTGGATTTGCGGCAGATCTGGGAGCAGAAAAATTCGTGGACATCAAATGCCGGAAAGCAGGGCTTCATCCGTCTGCAGCAGTTGTGGTTGCAACGGTCAGAGCTTTGAAATATCATGGAGGCGTTGCAAAAGCAGATTTAAACGAAGAAAATATGGAAGCATTGGAAAAAGGCCTCCCGAACCTTCTGCAGCATGTAGAAAACGTGACACAGCAGTACGGCCTTCCTTGCGTGGTGGCTATCAACCGCTTCCCGACCGATACCGAGGCCGAGCTGGAACTGGTAAGAAAAAAATGCAAGGAACTGGGTGTAAATGTTGCACTTTCTGAAGTCTGGGGCAAAGGCGGTGCCGGCGGACTGGAACTGGCTGAAGAAGTGCTTCGTCTGATAGACGGAGAGAATAACTTCCACTATGTATATGAAGATGATTTAAGTCTGGAAGAAAAAATCCAGGCAGTAGCTACTAAAATTTATCATGCAGACGGAGTAGAGTTTACTGCAACAGCAAAAAAGCAGCTTGCGTCCATTGAAGGTTTGGGATTTGGAAAACTTCCGGTATGCATGGCCAAAACGCAGTATAGCTTTTCTGATGACCCATCGCTTCTGGGGGCACCGAGAAACTTCCGCATCACTATTAAAGATGTGAAAGTATGCTCTGGTGCAGGATTTGTTGTAGCAAAAACAGGAGATATCATGACGATGCCGGGTCTGCCAAAAGTACCTGCGGCAGAAAAAATCGATATAGATGAAAACGGCGTGATTACCGGTTTATTCTAAAAAGCCGGGTGTATCAAGCT
>CAKQVC010000132.1 GCA_934277655.1 uncultured Clostridia bacterium | reverse complement strand
AAGGGGGAGAATTTTTCTTATGAAAGGATAAACAAGCGTAATCTTTTGAAGCAGGAAAAAGCTTGCAGCATAAATTTTGCGAAGAATATTTTTTCAGAGAAATTCTCAATGATGATTTGGGAAATCATATGGAACAAGGAGGCAAGCAGAGTGTTTACAGAAGAATTAACCATGATTAAAGATGCTGAGGATAAAGCTGACAGAATCAGAAAAGATGCTAAATCTGAAGCAGGAAACATAGTGGATGCAGCAAACACGAAGGCCGGCGTTATTCTGGCGGAAGCAGAAGAAAAAGCCAGGGAAATCAAAGAACAGTACCTTGCAGAAGGGCAGGAACTTGCACAGAAGCAGTACAATGAAGCAATTTCAGGCGCTGAAAAGCAGTGGCAGGAAATGGCGAAAAAAGCCGGTGAGAAGCAAGACCGAGTTGTAAATTTTATAGCAGAAAGGATCGTGACGTCCAGTGTCAATTGTTAAAATGCAGCGGATTGCAGTCATTGGCATGGACGGATGCAAGAAGCAGCTCTTATCACACCTGATGGATTTCGGGGCTGTGGAACTGACAGAGCAGAGCAGCAAACTTACGGAGGAAGTCTGGAAGAACAATACCAGAATTGAAGAAAACCGTGAGGAAATTACCCGTCTGGAAGGGAAAATCAACCAGGCGGTCATGGCGCTTGAAACCATCGAAAAGTATGGCAGACTAAAGAGTCCTCTTTTCGCAACAAGACGCTCTGTTGCCAAAGCTCAGGCTGAGTCCGCAGCAGCAGATCTGGGGTCATATGAACAGAAAGCAGAGTTTATTCTGAAGCTGGATGACCGTATTACAGAACTGAATGAAGAAATGAACAAGCTGAATCAGGATGAAGCAGCACTTCTTCCATGGAGCAATTATGATGTTCCTCTGGAATGCACAGGAACCCGCACAACGAAGATCGATACGGGCGTACTGCCGGCGGGATCTGATCTGGATTCACTGGGAAAAGAACTTGATCGATTAAATCAGGTGATTTTCAGCCCGGTGGGATCAGACAGGGACCTTTATTATGTGGCAGTTATCAGTGACACCCAGATACATGACGATGTTCTTGCTATACTAAAGCAATCCGGTTTTTCGCAGATGTCCTTTAAAGATTTTAAGGGTACAGTAAGAGAGAACCTTATACGAATTCAGGGGGAAAGAGATGTATTAAAGGTAGAATTGGAAAAGGCAGCAGATGAGGTAGCTGCCAATGCAGGGCTGAAACCAGATATTGAGATGTATCATGATATATTAACAGTCAGCCTTGACAAACAGAAAATTGAAAGTAAACTGTTAAAAACTAAAAGAACGTTTTTCATTGAAGGATGGATTCCGGCACGCTGCATGAAGCAGGCAGAAGAAATCTTAGATGAAAATCAATGCTGTTACAGCTTCAGAGACCCGCAGGAGGGCGAAGAAGTTCCGGTTGCACTGGATAATAAAAGCTTTTTCGTGCCTTTCGAATCCATTACCGAGATGTATTCTCTGCCGGATTATAAAGGTTTCGATCCGACCAGCATTTTCGCTTTGTTTTATGCCATCTTTTTCGGTATGATGCTTAGTGATGCCGGATACGGGATCGTTATGGCAGTAGGATGCTTTATCGCTCTGAAAAAGTACGACCTGGAAGGCAATACCTATAAGATGATCAAATTATTCTTCTATTGCGGTATTTCTACCACGTTCTGGGGTGCGATGTTCGGCGGATGGTTCGGAGATTTTGTCCAGGTGTTTTCGAGAACGATACTCGGAAAAGAAATTGCAGTCAATCCGATTTGGTTCAATCCGATTGAAGACCCGATGACGCTTTTGATCTTCTCCCTTGGACTGGGAGTGATCCATATCTTTATCGGTATGGGCATCAAAGCCTATATGCAGATTAAAGACGGTCATCTGTTTGATGCAATATGCGACGAAGGTTTCTGGTATCTGACAATTTTGGGACTGATCGGATGGCTTGCAGGCAGCAGTTTTGGAGCAGCGGTTGTGACAATCGGCAAATGGATGGCCATTGTAGGCGTTGCAGGACTGCTTCTGACAGGAGGAAGAGATAAGAAAGGCTTCGGTAAAGTGATCGGAGGTCTGGGAAGTGTATATAATATCACAAGTTACCTTTCCGACATTCTGTCTTATGCAAGACTTCTGGCATTAGGTCTTGCGACCGGTGTTATCGCACAGGTCGTCAACACGATGGGCGCTATGGGAGGCGGCGGTGTGAAAGGATGTATCATCCTGCTTATTGCTTTTGTACTGGGACATACCCTGAACCTGGCAATCAATGCTTTAGGTGCGTTTATCCATGCCAGCAGACTTCAGTACATTGAGTTCTTCGGAAAATTCTATGAAGATGGTGGAGAACCATTTGACCCATTCCGCAAAAAAACTAAATATATCAAAATTGCAGATAAGTAGCAGATTATAAGGAGGATTAAAGAAATGAGTAATTTAGATGGTAATACATTAGCGCTCCTGGGAGCAGCAATTGCAGCACTGGCTGGCATCGGCAGTGCAAAAGGCGTAGGCATCGCCGGTCAGGCAGCAGCAGGCGTTGTTGCAGAAGACCCTAAAAAATTCGGTAAAACTCTGATTTTACAGGCACTTCCTGGTACACAGGGCATTTATGGACTGATTATTTCTTTCCTTATCATGATGAAGATCGGTCTTCTGGGCGGCGAAATGGTTGATCTGACTTTAGTTCAGGGCGCATACTTCTTCGCAGCAGGCATTCCGATCGGACTGGTAGGGATCTGGTCAGGTATCGCACAGGGAAAGGCTGCAGCGGCAGCTCTTCAGCTTACAGCTAAGAGACCGGATCAGATGGTAAAAGGTATCATCTATACTGCAATGGTAGAAACCTATGCAATCTTCGCACTTCTGGTATCTGTACTGATCTGGCTGAACATCGCAGTATAAGCTATATCTGCAGGAAGAATGCAGGAACCGGCAGCGATCGTTGCTAAAAGCCTGCAGAATCAGATAGAAGTATATAAGATTGAAAAGGTAGAGAACCATGAGCATAGATAAGATTACATCTAAAATTTTAAGCGATGCTGAAGCGTACAAGAAGAAACTGCTTGATGATGCAAATGCAAAAAGCGAGGAAATTCTTGGGCATGCCCGCACAGAAGCAGATGCCATGATAAAAGAAAGCCGAGCAAAAGGAGAGGAAGAGAAAGCAAAGACGGTAAGCAGAAAAAAATCTGTTGCCGACATCGACAGCAAAAAAGTTATTCTCTCCGGTAAGCAGGATATGATCATGCAATGCTTCGAAAAAGCTCTG
This sequence comes from uncultured Clostridia bacterium, assembly GCA_934277655.1. Lineage (GTDB taxonomy): Bacteria > Bacillota > Clostridia > Peptostreptococcales > Anaerovoracaceae > CAG-238. Next base: position 2,825 of record CAKQVC010000132.1, on the reverse strand, counting down.
GAGCAGATTATTTCAGAAGACGAAGAATCTTATGTAAATCTGCTGGTGGAAGCCGGTATCAAGAGTGGACAGAAGTCAGGATTGCTTATCTTCAACGAAAAAGACAAAGAAAAAATCGGGCAGAAGGTTGCAGACCGTCTGAACGCAAAAATAGAAAACGGCAATTTCAAAAAAGCAGAAGAAACCCGCAGCATCCGCGGCGGCTATATTCTTGCATGTGGCCTTACTTCTTACAACAATACGGTAGAAGCAATGGTTGAGGAATGCAAGGGACAATGCACCGCAGAAGTTGCAGAGATGCTGTTTGGACAGAAAAATGAGGAAAGAAAATGAGTAAGCATTCATGCGAAGAATATGCATTTCCTTGTGCGATCGTCAGCAGCCGCCAGAATCAGATCTTGTCATCAATGGATCTGAGTAAGGCTCTGGAGCTTGAAACAACCGGACAGGTGCTTGCCATGCTGAATGACTTTGGATATGGCAGCAGCAAAGACATTGAGAAGGAAGATTTTGAGCGTGTCCTTACCAAAGGACAGCATGAGATCAGCAAGCTGGTATTTTCCATCATTCCGGAGCAGGAAGAACTTGATTTTCTTCTTCTGCCGACAGATTACCATAATCTGAAGGTCTTACTGAAATCGGAATTTCTGGGAACCGATCCTTCTCCGTATCTTACAGAAGGCGGTCGTATCGAACCTGCGAAACTGGCAAAAATGACGGCGGAGAGAGATTATGTCTTTATGTCGGATGACATGAAACATGGCATTGAAAGAGCCATCGAGCTGTTCGCAAAGGGCAGGGATCCGCAGGAGATCGACCTGGTTCTGGACAGAACCTGCTATGAGGAAATGAGTAAAAGTGCAGCAGCCACAAGAAATCCGTTTTTGATCGGATATGTGAAGCTGGTCATTGATCTTTTGAATATCAACGCATTTATCAGATTAAGAGAAATCGGCAAGCCGTGGGCGTTCTTCCAGAAAGTATTCCTGGAGGGAGGCGAAATCGACGAGAAGCTGTTTACCGGACACTATGAAGAGGCGTACAGCCAGTTTGCAGACCGGATGGCTCCTTACGGATTCCGTGACATTTTTGCGAAAGGTGCTGCAGCAGTAAGCACCACAGGAAAATACGCCCTGCTGGAAAAGCTTTGTGACGATGCAAGAATCCGCTATGCACGCGATGCAAAATATATTTCCATGGGAATTGAACCAATCGCAGGTTTCTTTATCGCCAAGGAGAGCGAAATTAAAAATCTGAGAATGATTCTGACCGGAAAAGCGGCCGGAACCAAAGCAGAAGTCATTGCAGAAAGGTTAAGGGAAACATATGTATAAGATCGGAGTCGTAGGCGACAGGGAGAGTGTTCTCGGATTTAAAGCCGTAGGTCTTGATGTTTTCCCTTGTACAGAAGCAGACGAAGCAAAAAAAATCGTAAGAAAAATTGCAAAAGAAGACTTCGCCATCATATATGTAACAGAAGAATTTTATCAGTATATGGACGAGGAAATCGCAGAATATAAAGACCTGCGGCTGCCGGCGATCATTCCTGTACCCGGCAGGAAAGGCAGCCTGGGAATAGGCATGCAGGACGTTCGTAAATCTGTAGAACGTGCCGTAGGTGCAGACATCCTATTTGGAGGTGAACAATAAGAATGAGTCAGGGAAAAGTTGTAAAAGTATCCGGTCCGCTGGTTATTGCTTCCGGCATGGAAGAGGCGAACATGTTCGACGTGGTTCACGTAGGCGAGCAGGGATTGATCGGAGAAATTATTGAAATGAGAGGCGACAGAGCCTCCATTCAGGTATATGAAGAAACCGCAGGCGTAGGCCCGGGGGTTCCGGTTGTTTCCACAGGAGCACCGTTATCCGTAGAATTGGGACCAGGTCTGATCGAAACGATGTATGATGGTATACAGAGACCTCTGGAAGAAATGGTAAAAGCAGTTGGTTCGAATATTACCAGAGGAATCAAGGTACCGGCACTTTCCAGAACGAAAAAATGGCCGTTTGTTCCGATTGTTAAGGAAGGCGACCAGGTAGAAGCCGGCGACATTATCGGTACGGTTCAGGAAACTGCCATCGTTGTACAGAAAATCATGGTGCCTTATGGTGTTTCCGGAGTGATCACATCTATTAAGGCCGGCGACTTCACGGTAGAAGAAACCGTTGCAGAAGTAAAAATGGCAGATGGCAGCATGAAGAAACTGACCTTAATGCAGAAATGGCCGGTAAGAAAAGGCAGACCATATAAAGAAAAATTAGTACCGGATATGCCGCTGGTAACCGGTCAGCGTGTTATCGACACCATGTTCCCAATCGCAAAGGGCGGTGTTGCAGCTGTTCCGGGACCTTTCGGATCAGGAAAGACAGTTGTACAGCACCAGCTTGCAAAGTGGGCTGACGCTGACATCGTAGTATATATCGGCTGTGGTGAACGTGGAAACGAGATGACTGACGTTCTGATGGAATTCCCGGAACTGAAAGACCCTCGTACAGGCGAATCTCTGATGAAAAGAACAGTTTTGATCGCTAATACATCCGACATGCCGGTAGCTGCCCGTGAGGCATCCATCTACACAGGCATTACCATCGCTGAATATTTCAGAGACATGGGGTATTCGGTAGCACTGATGGCAGACTCCACATCCAGATGGGCAGAAGCCCTTCGTGAAATGTCCGGTCGTCTGGAAGAAATGCCTGGAGAAGAAGGTTATCCTGCATATCTGGGTTCCAGACTGGCACAGTTCTATGAAAGAGCAGGAAGAACCATTTCCCTTGGTAAAGAAGGAAGACTGGGTGCACTGTCTGCAATCGGAGCCGTATCC
>CAKQVC010000131.1 GCA_934277655.1 uncultured Clostridia bacterium | reverse complement strand
CGGCAGTTGTGCGGGCAATGTTGCTCGCCTTTTCGATGCTGGCATACGGATGCAGTAAAAACGACAATAATCAGGATAATAATCCTCCGGATGATCAAAATACACAGGAAAATACAAACGGAAATAAGGATGACCTGGGCAAAGATATAACGGACGGTGCAAAGGACATTGGCGATGATATACGCGATGGTGCAGAGGATCTAAAAGACGATGTAGAGGGTAAAGACAATATAAATAGCAGTAATGACACTCATAAAGACGCCGATGACGGACAAAATGCACAGACAGACAGAACCAATTAAAAAATACCGGGAATTACAGAAGAAGGGGTGGAAAAGCCTCTTCTTTTCGTTTACAATAGAACTATGAGTAAGATAAAACAGACAAAAAAAAGAAAATTTGAGCCTGTTACAGGCAACATTGAAAAACATGCCAGAGGTTTCGGTTTTTTAAGACAGGAAGAAGGCAGCGATATTTATATCGCCCCAGATAATATGGCAGGTGTGATGAACGGAGACCTGGTGGAAGTGGATATGCTTCCACCATATTTGTGGACAAAGTCTAAAGAGGGAATTGTAACAAAAATATTAGAAAGAAATACGAAAGAAGTAGTAGGAACTTTCCAGAAAAATAAAAATTTCGGCTTCGTTGTTCCAGATGACCGGAAAAATACAGACGATGTATTTATAAAAAAAGGATTTTCGAGAAATGCGAAGACCGGGGATAAAGTTGTTGCAAAGATCACGCAGTACCCTGAGAGAGGGCGGCGTGCAGAAGGCAAGATTACAGAAATCATAGCGAGAAAAGGAGAAAACGGAAGCGATATCCTGAGTCTGATCCGTAGCAAAGGGCTGTTCATGACATTTCCGAGCCGTGTTAATGCGGAAACCAAGGCAAGAGCAAAAGAAGTGATCACGGAGGAAATTTCCCGGAGAATGGATCTGCGAGGCAGAAATATCATTACCATTGACGGACCGGATGCAAAAGACCTGGATGATGGGATCTCTATAGAAGTACTGGACAATGGAAATTACCGTTTAGGCGTTCATATTGCCGATGTAAGCCATTTTGTAGCCGAAGATGGATATCTGGACAGGGAAGCTCTAAAAAGAGGCACCAGCGTCTATTTGATCAATCGTGTTGTTCCCATGCTTCCCAAAGCTCTTTCCAACGGAGTATGCAGTTTAAACGAGGGAGAGGACAGACTGACCTTGTCCTGTTTCATGGACATTGATGAACAAGGGAACGTTGTCGATCATCTCCTTACGGAATCAGTTATCAGATCCAAAGCGAGAATGGTTTATGATGATGTTTCGGACATTCTGGAAAATCAAGACGAAGAATTGATTCAGCAGTACCGGTTTCTCTATGAAGATTTAAAAAAAATGCAAGCGCTTGTAGCTATTTTAAGACATAAAAGAAAGCAACGCGGCAGTCTGGATTTTGATATTGGGGAGGCAGAAATCATACTGGATGAAAAAGAACGGCCAATCCGGATCCAGCTTGCAGAACGAAGAACCGCTAACCGTCTGATCGAAGAGTTCATGTTGGTGGCCAACGAAACCGTAGCAGAACATTTTTTCTGGATGAACTATCCTTTTATTTATCGTGTTCATGAAAAGCCGGATCCAGAAAAAATGATGGAACTGAAATCCTATCTGATGAATTTCGGAATTAAATTAAAAGGAAATCCTGACAACATATATCCAAAAACATTGGCTGATATCATCGCAGAAATTGGAGATCAGCCATACGAAGCAGTTGTTAACAGAGTAATGCTCCGAACCATGCAGAAAGCCTATTACAGCACAGAATGTGACGGCCATTTCGGGCTTGCATTCCGCTATTACTGCCATTTTACTTCGCCGATCCGGCGGTATCCTGACCTGATGATCCACAGAATCATCAAAGCGAATCTGACAGGCAGGATGAGTGAAGAAAAGTTGGAAAAATACAAGACAGATGCCATCTATGCTGCAGATCAGTCATCGAAAATGGAACGACAGGCACAGGAACTGGAACGAGAAGTGGAAAAACTGAAAAAATGCCAGTACATGCAGGATTACATTGATGAAGAGTTTGATGGCATCGTAAGCGGTGTAACAGAGTTCGGTGTCTATGTTGAACTGGATAATACGATAGAAGGGATGGCTTTTGCGCGGGAGCTAAACAGACTTTACCGGCTGGGGGAAAAAGTCCGCATTCGTGTCCTGGATGCAAGACCATCTGAACGGCAGATTGATTTTGAGATCCTGGAAGGCGAGCGCGAAAAAGCAAGACGTAAAGAACGTAAAGAGAGAGGGTAAAACCTCTCTCTTTTTTCAGCGATAAAAACACTTTACGTTTTTTACTTTAAGCATCTTTATTGCTATTTATATGATTAAAATTCCAAATCCAGTAACAGGAGGATACAGTCATATGGGAGACTGCATGATCTTCCTGGCAGTGCTCATTCTTGGACGGAAAAACGGAGCGATTGCAGCATTTGCATCAACACCGAATATCTGCATTCAGACAACCGTAGGTGTTGTAATCTTCATGCTGCTTTCTAAAGTACTGGAAGGCACGATCGAGAAACTGTGAACCCACTCAATCAAAAAACTGTAGGTGACATGGAAAAATATCTGCAACTTGGTTTTAAAGCTGTTAAACTGAATCCTCTTCGTCATGCATATTGTGCCGACACAGAGGCTCTTGATCCAATCCTTGAAAAAGCAAAAGAGGCAGGGGTGCCTGTCTGCATCCACAGTGGGCATCCACCATATTCCCTGCCGTGGCAGATCGGTTGAAACCGTCGGTCATAACCGCATCATGTTTGGTACGGATACACCATTCCACGACCCATCGGTTGAAATACAGAAAGTTCTGGTCAGCGGTGTTGATCAGGGAGGCATTGAAAAAATCTTATATCATAATGCAGCTGAATTCTTTGGAATTTAAAAAGAAGATGGAGAAAAAGAACAGGTACAGATCAGCGATAATTACTGATCTCATATATGATATGGCCGAGCTCTGCGATCATCATCCGCTTTCCGGCAAGATCTTTCAAGGATAGCATGCCGACGAGACGGTCGTTTTCCATGACAGGAAGGCGGCGTACACCTGCTTCTGAAAATTTTATAGCGGCATCATGGATGTTATCCTTAGGCGAAACCGTTATAATTTTTTTAGACATAACAGTAGAAACTGGTAAAGATTCCAGGGACTGAACGATTTCAGCAATAGAATCCAGAGACGGAAATGCACGTAGAAGAATATCACGGTCGGTTACGATTCCTAAGAGATGATTGTGGAGATCACATACGGGAACGATGCCGATATTTTCACGGCGCATGATATCGATGACGGCGAGAACAGAGTCGGAAGGCTTGCTTACAGAAACAGAGGTTGTCATAAAATCTTTTACCAACATAATAATTTATAACGTGCACAGGGGAACGCAACGCACGGACACTCCTTTCACTTATACAAAAGACGCTTGCATCAGGCAGCGTCTTTTGCTTTGTATTGAAAGAATTTTCTGTGAACCCAGCAGAAAAGCGACTCTGCCGGAGAAAATCCGTCGATTCTATTATGACCATTCTTTCCTCTGTTATGCAGAAATTTTGAGAAGTTTTTAAACAGATCTTACTCTGTCGATACTCCAGAATGTTTTGGAAAACAGTAACAGTACGGCATAGATTTCCAGTCTGCCGGCTATCATCAAGAATGCCATATAGATCTGAGAAAAACTGTTAAACATGCCGAAGTAACCAGAGGCCCCGGGAACACCGAGTGCCATGCCTGTGTTGGAAAATAAGCCGATCGTCGTGGAAATCGTCGTTTCCATATCGAAATTGTTTAGAGAAAGCACCACACAGCTGAAGAAGAATACGGCGAAAAACAGGATGATGTGTGTCGTGATTGCCGATACCTTCTCCGAAGACACCGCTTTGCCGTTGATGACTACTGCTTTCACAGAATTTGGATGAATCTGCTTGAAAATTCCCCTCTTTACCAGCTTCAAGAGTACGACCACGCGAATGACTTTCAATGATCCTGAGGTGGACATGCAGCATCCTCCAATGAACAACAGAGTAAACAGAACCACGATGGCAAAGGTTGGCCATTGGGTGTAGTCACAGACATAATAGCCGGAGGTCGAAATAAAAGCAACGACCTGGCATAGGCTGTCTTTGAATGCCTGCCACAGACTGGAATAAGTTCCTGTCCATTTCAGTGAAATGGAAATCAGAACAACTGCGATACCGATGACCAGCCCGAAAATACGAATTTCGATATTCTGAAAAAATGCTTTGAAGTTTCTGTTCAACATGAAATAGTACAAAGTGTAGTTCATGGATGAAAGCAAAGTAAAGACCAGAATTACTGCCCGAACATACTGCATTTCGAAAATAGCAGCATTTTTAGCAGTTACGATCAGTCCTCCGGTACTGACGCTGGTAAAAGTATTGACTAATGCATCGAAGAAATTGAGCGGACTTACCAGAAGGAGCAGAAATTCGACAACCGAGAATGTGATATAGGTCAGATATAAAATTTTACCCGTGTCGGAAAATTTTGCGCCTACTTTCTCAAGGGTAGGACCTGTTGTTTCTGCAATGGCAATGGATTGACCGCTGATTCCCAGAGCCGGAAAAATAGATACCAGGAGCACCAGGATTCCCATGCCACCCAGCCAGTTGGATACAGCTCTCCACAAGATCAGCCCGTGGGGCATGGTATCCAGATTGAAGACAGAACAGCCAGTGGTAGAAAAACCTGCAACTGCTTCAAAAAAACTGCTTGCCAGACTGTACCCCTGACCACTGAAATAGAAAGGAAGCGTCCCAATCAGTGAACAATACAGCCAACTAACGAATGCAAAAAGGAAGCCTTCATGTGCTTTCAGATGCAGCTTGTCAAAGTGGAGAAGCACCTGAAGAACAGAACCGACACAGATGCAGATCAGGCTGATGGAAAGCAGCGCAGATGCGGTAGACCACTCCTTGTAATAAACAGCAGCCGGCGTGCACAGCAGCATGCTGATGCCTTCGATTAATGTTAAAATTCCCAGTATTTTAAGAAAAACACGAATATCAATATGCATAATAACCTCTGAATTACTTTGCTTTGTTAGAGTTCCAGTAATACTTGGAAAACAAAGTAAAGACCGTAATTAATTCCAGTCTCCCTGCAATCATCAGGAAAGAGCAGACCAGTTTGGAAAAGTCCGAGAACGCTGAAAAATTCTGCGTAGGACCTACAACGTTAAAGCCGGGTCCTACATTGCCGATACAGGTTGCCGCTGCCGAAAAACTGCTGATAAAATCAAAGTTATCAAGGGAAAGCAGCAGTGTACCCGCAAACATAACAACAATATACGTAAATAAAAAATTAGTAATTTTAATCACGACATCGGATGGCAGCTCGGATCTATTTAATGTAATGTGAGCAATCCGGTTTGGATGAACCCGCAACGAAAAACTTCTGCGCAGAAGTCTGAGGCATACCAGAATCCGCACACATTTTACACCGCCGGCAGTGGAGGATGAACACCCGCCGAAAAAGAGCAGACATAAAATCAGCATTTTGGAAAACGTCGGCCATAAATCATAGTCATCCGTGATAAAACCAGTAGTCGTGATAATGGACACTACTTGAAATATTGCATTCAGAAGTGTACGTCCCCAGTCTGCAAAATGGCTGTATACCCCGTTACAGATAAAAATCAGAAGGGAAGCACTTCCAATAACAGTAAGATAAAAACGCAGTTCTTCATCTTTTAGCAGTGTGTAAGGACCTCTGCGCCGTGCCAGAAAAAACAGATTGAAGTTTGTTCCCGCAATCATCATGAAGATGATCAGCACGATCTGGATATACGGACTCTGAAAATGTGCAATGCTATTATTGTAGTTAGAGAATCCACCGGTGCCAATCGTGCCGAAAGTGTGGATGCAGGCGTCAAACAGATTCATTCCTCCGAAAAGAAGAAGGATGATCTCTGCCAGCGTGAATACGACATAAATTTTGTAAAGTCCCCTGGCTGTATCGGAAAACCTTGCTGTCAGTTTATCTTTGGTCGGTCCGGGAGTTTCCGCGTTGGCAGCAATCTGACCACTGATTCCCAGAACTGGAAGCAGCGCCATTACGATAACGATGATGCCCATACCGCCAAGCCAGTGGGTAAAAGACCGCCAGAACAGCAGGGACCT
>CAKQVC010000130.1 GCA_934277655.1 uncultured Clostridia bacterium | reverse complement strand
CATCTCCAACAGCCTTGCTTGCAACGTTGAGGATGATTTGCTTAGACTTGTTTGCCTTCGCCTGCTTCAGGATTTCTTTCTGGTTGTCAGCGGAGACCTTAACCGCTGCAACCTTGGTCTTCGTGCCGTCAGCATTGGTCTTTTCTGTTACTTTCACCTCTGTCGGGGCAGTGGTTATGCCACTTCCCTCAGCGCCGGAAGTCGTGACATCCGTTTTTTGCTCTGACGATGCACCGATGTCCTTACCCAGATCCGTCGTATACAGCCATTCTACATCATCTCCGGCTCTTAATTTGTATTCGGAGCAGGAAACCTCCGGATAGACACCGTTGACGCGGTACATCCATCCGCTCTTTGCGCCTTTGTCAAATTCTCCCAAGCCTTCGATTTTTTGCACATAATATCCGCCATACATCCCATAGTACTTGGCTTCATAGCGCAGTCCCGATTTAGTCAGCAGGGAATAAACCGTTTCGCCCGAAACAAAGTCATAGCTCGTCCTTGGCAGATACGTTTTTCCGTTCGGATCGGCAACACTCATGGAAACCTTGTCCTGCGCCGCCTGCGGGTCTTTGACCACGATGGTCGCGACTGCCGGAACCGTCAAACCGTCTGCAGTGCTTGCCACAACCTTGTGCGTTCCTTTCGCAAGTCCGGAAATCTTCGCATTGCCCGCTGCGTCAGTAGCAGCCAGTACCTTACCGTTTAAGAGGCTGATGGTCACGCTGCCTGCGGGGGCCCATACGGTTTGGTAGTTCTGATCAAAACCTGCCACCTGTAAGTTCATGCTGACATCTTTTCCGGCATCGACCGTATAGACTGTTTGATTAAACTTGGTAAACTTGTCGCTCCATGCAGTTGTATCCTTGTATGTAAATACGGAAACATTGTCGCCTGCTTTGACCTTGTCTTTTAGACCGGTACCAGCAGCCACGTTATTGATCCACATACCTGATGCAGAAGCATTTTGGCCCCACAGCTTCGTCAGCCAGCCGTTTGTGCCACATTCGTAACCTGCCACCGCGCCGCCTGCATAATACCTCTCATGGATTGCGTATAGAACTTCATCGATGTCCTGCTTGCCGTCCTTGTTTCTGTCTTGCACGGTAATCGGCACCGCAGCGATGGCAATCGCCTCGCCTTGATGTTTTCCGTCTTTTTGCGTTCCTACAGCCAGTTTGCCCTGCTCTGCAATGGTTATGTTGACAATGATATCGTCTGCTGCAACACCCGGTTTCGGATTGTAAGCGTAAAGCGCCGCCAGCGCGTCAGCAAGCGCTTTGTCTGCGTTTTTCAGTTCTTCGTCTGTCGGGTTTACCTTCTTAAGCACTGTATTTGCAGCTTGTTTAGCTTCGATCATTGTCTGCCAAAGGTCAGCTTTATAATATTCTTCTTTCAGCGCCTCAGCCTCTGCAATACGAGTTTCTAAGGTTTTTCTTGCGTTAAGATCAGTAATGTCATAAATTGACGCCTCTCTAGCCTTAAGTCTTCTGCATGATTCAAGGGCTAGAAGAGCCTGCTGTGTTGCCATGGCATTCGGTGTCGAATCAGTCAGCATGTGCTTGAAGCCCTTGCCCTCGATTCTGTATGTATCAAGTCCTGTCGCCAGATTTCTTGCTACACTCTTTACGAATCCGTTCTTTGTGTCGAGTGGATCTTTGCCCAAAGCAGCTAAGGAAATTATCACCTGTGATGCTTTTTCAGAATCACCAAACTGGCAGTTGCTGTTCATCTTATCCTGCAGATACACTAACGCTTCATCAACTGCAGTCTTAACCTTTTCATTACTGTTATAGTAAGGTGCCAGCGCCTGGATTGCCATGGCAGTTCCGTCGATATCAGCTTTTGCACCCTTGTCCGACCAAGAGAAGCCCTTTTCGTCTTGCGACTGATATTCCAGTATTTCATTTACAAGTTTTTCTCTATTCCACTTTGCACCTTCTGGAACTTCATATTTTCCACTGTCAAGTGCAATCAGTGCCCACATTGCTTCGTTTCCGCCCTCGTTGATTTTGTCGCTGTTATACAGCATCGCAAGAAGATTTGCACCGCCAACATTCGCCGGATCTTTACCCAAAGCGCCTACAGCCAGCATTGTACGAGCGATTGTAGTTGGCTTGGTTTTGTTGGCATTGTCTAACGCCAGGTCTGTGGTGTAAGCCCTTGCTACTGATGTAAGGTAGTCTTCCACCGCCTTGGAGTCAATGGAGATGCCCGCGCGTGACAAGGAGAAGAAATACCACTCGTTGCCAAAGCTTGCCATTTCCGCAGCAGACTTGGATTTCCAGAAATTCTTCGCATCGGTCATTCCGTCAGCTATAATTTTGTCATTGTCTGCTGGCGTTTCTGCTACGCCCGGCGCAACCTCAACAACAAAATGGACTGGTTTGGCTCCACCTGTCTGATCTACCGGAGTTCCTGTCACAGTTACCGTTCCTTCCTTCAGCCCGCGAATTGTGTATTCGCTGCTCAGGAAATACTGGTTGTTATCCGGTACCGTTTCGTCTCTCTTGAAACCGCCGTTTTCTCTTTCGATTGTAACGATTCCGTCCTTGCTGTATGTCCATTCCATGCCTGTTTCAGTCACTTCATGTCCATCGGTTAAGATTCCCTTGAAAATCAGACCTGCGGAAATGCTTTCATTTGCCTTTACTTTGATGTTACTTTCCTTTGCAGTTACTGATTGCAGTGGATTTTTATAGACGTATTCTACGTCTGATGTACCCTTGACGGTTTGGCCGTTATCGTTTACAGCTACAGTGTATGTTACTTTTCCTGCTTTGTGCGGTACGTAGCCCTTTACCAGATAGTCCACATACTCACCCACAGTCTTGTCGCTGCTTGTGATTGTGTAGTTTGTGTTGTAATGACAAGCGCTGGCATTGCTTGGAGTTGGAATAACGCCTGCATAGGTTGCATTAAAGTCCTTGCCGCCATCACTGTTCGCATTTCTTCCATGAAGAACAATCTTGCCGCTGATTCCCGGTTTGATGGATGTAAGTGGGACATATTTTGAAGTGATTTCTGCTGTTGCAGAGATGCTGTCGTTATCCTTATAAGTAACCTTGACAGTTGCAGTTCCTGGCTTGGAGAACTGGAACTCTTTTGCGTCGTCATCCATTCTGAATAACTTTCCTGTTCCATCTGTAAACTCAAAATTGCAAGTACTTGCGTTTAGCGTCATGTAGTCCTCTTGCCCTTTGAACTTAGCCTTTACAACGACTGTCTTCCATTCGGAACCCTGAACTACAGCTTTGTTATCTTTAATAGCTTCTGCATCGCCACCTGATTTATCTGAAAGGTAAAGCTGAATCGCTTCAATCTCTGTTTTTATAATGCTTACCTTTGTTGCGGCTAAAAACTCAGTTTCTCCATTAGCTTTTTTCAAAGCTGCGGTAACATTCAGAGTTCCTTCTTTATACACGAAGAATCTTCCGTCTGCTTCTGAAATCAAACCGTTTCCTTCGGGATTCTGTGCAGAGCAAGACCATACTACCTGACCGCCTTCTGGTATTTGATAATCAGGTAAGCTAAACGTACCGATTACTCCAAAGTCATCTTTTTTATTTAGGTCTACAGTCAGTGCTTGATTCTCTATCGTGCTGAGAGTCCCTCCGTTAGGCGTAAATGCGATAGTCTCTTGATTTGCGGGCAGTGCGCCTTCTCCTTCAGGTACATAGTTGTGGTTTTCGCCAAAGTATGGGAATCCATCTATGCTGACTGCCCAAGTCTTTCCATAGCTGCCCTTGTTAGCATTAAGAAGTACAATAAAGTCTGTACTGTAGAAATCCTTTCTTTCCTTTGCGGCAGATGCGTTTACCGTACCCTTGGCATCGCCAACTGCATTTGCGTTAACTCCATCTAACCAGTAGCAGTTGTTAACTGCGGAGTTTGCCTCACTCCTTGCAGCGATTGCACCCCTTGTACCTTCAGCTTCAAATTTTCCTGCAACATAGGAGTTAACAATTGCTCCGCCGGATTTGAGGTTTGCAACAAAACCGCCAGCGTCTTTCTTGTTCTGGATTTTCAGATCAGCAAGCGACCAGCAGTTAACAATTAAACCCTCGCAGTCCTTTGCAATTGCACCATTTGCACTTGTCTGGTCTAAATTGCCTTTTATACCTAGATTCTGAACTACAGCATCTTTCCCAATCTTCTGCCACAGAGGTGCACCGTTTAATGTGATTGTATAACCATCACCGTCCACAAATGCGTTCATCTCGTTCATAAAACCGAAGTACCATTGACCAATAACAATGTCATTGGCTAGTTTATAGTATTTCCCACTTTGAATATTTTCTAAGTCATCAGCAGTTTTTATTAACTTTACATCTTTACCACTGAAATCTACTGCGGATAGCTGTCTTTCAACAAGTTCATCTATTGCTTTAGTAAGCTTAGTTGTTGCGTTAGTAACAGCCTTCTGCTTTAGTGGCGCCGCGCCACCTTTCACAGCCTTTGCAGACTTTAATGCGTCTCCTAATGCTGTCCATGAATCTGCTGTATAAACCTTGGACTCACCTGCAGCTTCTGCATCTGTAATTGCTTTGTCTAATGCTGCAATCTCAGCTTCTGTTGCACTTTCTTCAGGTGCTTCTCCGCCGCCTGCTGCTACAGGTACAAGAAGTCCATCTACTACACCCCAGCTAAGGTCGCCTACCTCAAGGTTGCCATTCATTTTTTCTACATGATCTGCAGGCTTGAATGTAGATGCATCTTTGATTAATGTACAGTTAGTTCCAGGGATTGACGTGTACACATCGTCGAAGGTCTCCATGCTAAATGATGATATCATTCCTAGCTGTGCACATCCGACAGATACTGTATTCTTTATAGTACCCTTCTTGCCGTTTCCTACAGAACCATATGATTTAGAGTTACCATTTACGATAGTTCCTGTTACCACACAATTGGAAACTGTGCCGTTTAATGTTGCAACAATTCCACTTACGCTGTTAGAATCAATATTACCCTTATATGTTACATCAGCATTAAAAGAGCAGTTTCTTACAGTTCCGCTATAACTGGACGCCAAAGTTCCTAAAGTGCCTGTTCCTGACACTTCTCCCTTAATGATTAAATTAGATATGGTAGTGTCTGCATCAATCACATTGTAAAAAACTGATTTTCCATTCAGTGTAATGGAATGCCCATTCCCATCTAGCGTAAATGCGGCTTTCGGATCAATTTCCTTCCAGCTATCATCCAGCGTAATGTCTGCTGTAAGCTTGTAGCTTCCTGCTGCACTACCCACTTGAGCAAGTTCTTCCTGTGAAGCCACCTTAATTACTTCTCCTCCTCTGGCTTCTACGCTTCCTTCATCTGCCCAGACCATCCCGGGCATCATGGTAAAGACCATGGTGAATGCCAGGAGCAGGGTCAGAAACCTTGCCGCCGGTTTGTGTTTTGTTTGCTTTGCTTTTTTCATACGCTTCCTTTCTTCCATTTCTTTCGTTGTTTCAATTCCTTCGTGTTTACGCATCATGTCGGATCTATGTACGCGCTTTCGCGCACAAAAAAAACGGGGGGGGGTGTAAATCCCAAACGGTAAATCAGCGCCAGATTCCGCATGGCTCTGCTTTGCCGCAGCCCGTTCGTACTGTTCCAAATTTCCTTGCTGCGTTACACCGACACATTTTAGGCTTGTTTTCTGTGTATGTCTCCTGGCTTGGCTATCCTCGTTTCATTCCCCTTCCCGCAAGCTTCGGGCAGTCTCCCCGGCTTGGTTTTGCAGTGGTTTTGGAATGTCGCTCCTTCCTTACAGTGGCGGGACCGCGCAGGCTTCGCACCTGCTTCCATCTTAGATTCGCGCGTTATGAACCGCGAAGAACACAGAACTGTTGATGAAATTGTTGCGGCTATGCCGCGCTTGCTTTTCTTTTTCCGTCATACCTCCTTTTCCATCGGACATTATTTTCATTCTACATAAAACTCGTTCACTTGTAAAGAGCGAAAACATTTTTCATACAATTATCACCCATTCTGCTGGCAGGCACAGCATGACTGCAACGAAGCAATTGAAATCGATGGACTTGTTCACAACACCATGCTATAATTATCAAATAGAACAGGTTAAAATCGGAATTTGTTTAATGGAGAATGTATGAAGAAGAGAATAACGCTTATTGTTTTTTCGGTGCTAATAATTGTTGCTTTATATGGGTTGTATTGTTTTAATTATATTCCACATAAAAAATATACAAATGCAGATTTCAATATAGAAGCTTACAAGAGCAAT
>CAKQVC010000129.1 GCA_934277655.1 uncultured Clostridia bacterium | reverse complement strand
GTCTGGATAAGTTCAGTGAATTTTTAAGTGAAATTTAAAAATATGCTTTAAAGTGAAGAGCTGAACTACAAGTATAACGTGCGTGTATAACCAGGGTGCAGACCTGAAATATAAACGTAAAATGCAAACTTAAAATACAAACCTGTGATCTTATTAAATATATGACTGAAGAAAAGATCGTCGATGATATCAATATTATTGACGATTTTTTCTTTTGGTGCGACCGGATTAAAATAAATTAATGAAAAATCTTGAAATTATTGTTTTAAAAGTGATATAATAAATGTTTAATGAGGTCTATGCAGCAAGAAAAAGAAAGAGGGCAGACGAGTTCGCTCAGACGAAAAGTGTGCATAACAAAAACATAAATTTCGGGCGTACCTGTCATGCTGCTTGCAGGAATCTGCATAAGGATCTGAAAAAAGGAGAAGAGCATGAAATACGTCAGACAATTAATTATTATCCTTTTGATTTCATTTGTGGGGGAAATTCTTAACTACCTTCTGCCGCTGCCGGTTCCGGCCAGCATATACGGCCTGCTGCTGTTATTTGCAGGGCTTGTCAGTGGGGTAATACCTTTGGAAAAAGTAAAAGATACCGGGCATTTTCTAGTAGAAATCATGCCCTTGATGTTCATACCGGCAGCAGTCGGACTACTGGAATCCTGGGGTGTTTTGCAGCCGGTCTGGATGCCGATCATTACCATTACCGTTGTTTCTACCGTAGTCGTGATCGCAGCCGCAGGACTTACAACGCAGGGAGTTATCCGCTGGAACAAAGCACAGGACGCAGAGATTGCTGAGAATGGGGGAGTATCTGGGAAAAAGCCTTTTGAAACAGAGAAGGAAGCTGCCCTGTTTCAGGTGGCAGATATGCCGGAGAAGAAACAAACGGCGATTCACGAAAGGAAGGCGGCAATATGACGAGTCTTTTAGAGCAATCCGTCTTTTTTGGAGTTGCAGTCAGCATTGCAGCCTATGAAAGCGGTAATCTTCTGAAAAAAAAATTTAAATCCGCCCTGTTGAATCCTTTGCTGATCAGTGTAGCGGTAACAATCGTGATTCTAGTAGCCTTTCATATTAATTATGCGACTTATTACGAAGGCGCCAAGTATCTCAGCTATCTGCTGACACCGGCAACGGTCTGCCTGGCGATCCCCATGTATGAGCAGCTGGAACTTTTAAAAAAGAATATGAAAGCTGTTATGGCAGGAATTGTTTCCGGTGTTCTTATGAGCCTGGGATGCATTTTTATCATGGCAGTGATTTTTAAATTGAACCATCAGACTTATGTAACGTTGCTCCCAAAATCCATCACAACAGCCATTGGCATGGGAGTTTCAGAAGAACTGGGTGGTTATGTAACCATTACTGTTGCAGTCATTGTGATTACCGGTATTCTTGGAAATATCATCGGTGAAGCTGTATGTAAAATTTTCAGAATCGAGGAGCCGATCGCAAAAGGTGTTGCGTTAGGAACAGCCTCGCACGCAATCGGTACGGCCAGGGCGATGGAAATGGGGCAGATCGAAGGTGCCATGAGCAGCCTTTCGATTGCTGTAGCCGGACTGTTGACAGTCGCTGGAGCAATGGTGTTCTCCTATTTTTGGTAAGGAGCAGCCTGTACTGATGAAAATCCGGGTCGAAAATCCGGAGAGAAGAGGTATATAAAAGGGTTGACTTTTGATAAAAAATATGCGATAATACCTGTTACAGGTATTTATTACCGAAAAGTGAACAATTTAATATGAAGTGCAGGAAACTTCAAGAATGTTTCCCGCACTCCGATGAAGCCTTTAGAATTTCCAAGCGAAAAACTGAAGGTGGAGGAGACTCTGGAGAATCTCACGGGAAACCAGTGAGTGCCGAAGGTGCAAGGCGAAAGCTGAATCTCTCAGGCAAAAGGACAGAATGCAGAAAAGCGATGATTCAATGACCATGTAGCTGAAAAAGGTACATGCAGATATCAGAAGAAGATCGCAATTCTCAACATTTTGAAAATCTTCAGAGCTGCTTGCGGAATGTAAGCAGTTTTTTCTTATGCCGGAAATACCTCACCTCTGGTGATATTTCCGCAATAACGATAAAAGTACCCCTGTGGAGTGCTACTTATTTATGAGCGTCAGGCATGCTTTTGTCGTGATCAAGGGACATATAAAAATTTAGGAGGAAGAAAAAAGTATGGACAAATTACTTACGATTGTGCAGACGATCAACTTTTATTTATCGGACTATATTCTGGTAGTTATGCTGCTGGGAGCAGGCCTCTTTTTTTCTTTTAAAACACGTTTTGTTCAGATCAGGTGTTTTAAAGAAGGCTTACACCAGGTGTTCGGTAATTTCAGCTTGCATGGTGAACGCCATCATGGCGGAATGAGTTCATTCCAGGCACTTACTACAGCAATTGCGGCACAAGTAGGTACCGGAAACATCGTTGGAGCCTGCGGGGCAATTTTGATCGGCGGACCGGGAGCAATTTTCTGGATGTGGATCATTGCCTTCTTTGGCATGGCAACCAACTATGCAGAAGCGGTGCTGGCACAGGAAACAAGGATTACAGACAAAGACGGGCATATCCTCGGCGGACCGGTTTACTATATTAAGGCAGCTTTTCAAGGTAAGTTGGGCAACTTCCTGGCTGGATTCTTCTCTATAGCAATTATCCTTGCGCTTGGTTTCATGGGCTGCATGGTTCAATCTAACTCTATTGGCGAAGCATGTGCAACAGCTTTTGGCATCCCGGCATGGACAGTAGGAATTTTCGTTGCAGCGATAGCAGCCTTCATTTTTATCGGTGGGGTCGGACGGATTGCATCTGTAACTGAGAAGATCGTACCGATTATGGCAATTCTTTATCTGGCAGGCGGTCTGGTACTTTTGGTCATGCGTGCAAAATATCTGCCGGAAACTATCGGCATGATTTTTAAGTATGCATTTGTTCCGAATGCACTTCTTGGCGGAGGGATTGGCGAAGCACTAAAGAAAGCGATCAGCCAGGGAGCTAAAAGAGGTCTTTTCTCTAATGAAGCAGGTATGGGTTCCACTCCGCACGCTCATGCGATGGCTTATGTAGAATCACCGCATAAACAGGGCGTTGCAGCAATGGTTGCTGTGTTTATCGACACTTTCGTTGTGCTGACCATGACGGCATTGGTTGTTATTTCTTCTTTGTATGCCGGAAACGGGATCCTGGCATCGGGAACTGCAGAAGGAGTAGCAAAAACAAACATGGCGCAGCTTGCGTTCAGTGAAGGTTTCGGAGACAGTATCGGAAACGGATTCGTTGCGATCTGCCTGCTGTTCTTCGCCTTTTCTACGATAATTAGCTGGAATCTGTTTGGTAAACTGAACGTGATTTATCTGTTCGGCCAAAAGGCAGCAGTTCCATATTCTGTTATCGCAGTAGCCTTCATTTTTCTGGGTTCCTGTCTGTCAAACGATCTGGTTTGGGAACTGACGGACATGTTCAATCAGCTTATGGTCGTTCCGAACGTGTTAGCACTTCTGGCACTTTCCGGTTTCGTAGCAACCAGTGCCTTAGGTGGTGAGGCCAGATTGAAAGATACCAGATTAAAAGATAGAAAATAAAGACTTTGTAAAAAAAATATCAAGAAAAAGCAAGTTATGCTTGCTTTTTTTTGTGCGTGAATATAGAATAAAATCGTTGGACCTAAAAAGGAGACAACAAGCGGATTTCCCGGGAAAATATCTGTAGCGGGACAGTTTTTGCAAAATGACTGACCGTGGTGAAACAGGAAGCTCTGGCAGAAAGAAAAAAGCCGGAGGACAGATTTTGCACAGAAAAGGAGCATAAGTGTCTGGAAGGGAAGCAGACGATGCGAAACGGGAAAGGGCTAAAAAAGAAAAATAGGGGGACAAGAATAATTGAAGCAGTTGAAACTATTCGACAATAAAGTTCAGGAGACAAAATATAAAGTTCTGCGGGAGGTTGCTTATCAGGCATGGCAGGGAAACGAAGCATTTTCTGAGTTCAATGAAATCGCACAGAACGTCATTCCGAAAGGCGAGCCGCCGCAGACGTGCTGTATTTATAAGGACAGAGCAGTCATTGCAGAACGGATCCGGCTGGCGCTGGGCGGGAGCAGACATAATGATAATGTCGTGCAGGTTATTGATATTGCCTGTGATGAATGTCCAGAAGCCGGTTATGTGGTAACAGATCTATGCCGTGGATGCCTCGCTCACAGCTGTGTGGCGTCATGTCCGAGGGATGCGATCATTATTGACAGACACCAGCATGCCCATATTGACAAAAGCCTGTGTGTAGAGTGCGGCAGATGTGCGAAAGGCTGTAAATACGGTGCAATCCATAACTTTCAGCGCCCATGTGAAAGATCCTGTCCGGTCAATGCGATTTCGATGGCTCCGGGCGGCGAGGCTTCCATTGATTATGAAAAGTGCATTAACTGCGGAGCTTGTGTGTATCATTGTCCGTTTGGGGCAACGGTGGATGTATCCAGTATTGTGAAAGTTATTGATGAAATCCGAAGATTGGAAGAACAGCCAGAAAACTGTCCGTCAAAGCATGAGGTAGTGGCGATTGTAGCGCCGTCCATTGCCAGCCAGTTTACGTTTGCATCTTTAGGACAAGTCATTACAGGAATCCGGCAGCTCGGTTTTTCGGAAGTGCTGGAGGTGGCGACCGGTGCGGAGATGACGGCATATAAGGAAGCTTTGGAACTGAGCGAAAAGGGATTTTTGACATCATCCTGCTGTCCGGCCTTCGTAAAATATATTGAAACAAAATTTCCAATGATGGTAAAGCATATATCTCATAATCTTTCGCCAATGGCGGAACTGGGCAGACATATCAAAGCTGGAAATCCGGAAGCAGTCGTTGTTTTTATCGGTCCATGCATTGCCAAAAAAGCGGAAGTAAAAAAAGAAGAGGTCAGCCAGTGCGTCGATTATGCCTTGACATTCGAAGAACTACAGGCGTTATTTGACAGCAAAGAAATTGATATCCGCCATGTGAAGGAAACGGAGTGGAACCAGGCTTCATATTACGGCAGAATGTTTGCAGCTGTCGGTGGTGTTGCCGGTGCGGTAAGACAGATGCTGAAAGAACTGAAAATTGAGGATTTTGAGTACAATCCGATTTCCTGTGATGGGATTGACCAGTGCAAGGCGGCTCTTGCGAAAGCTTCGCGGGATGTGCTGAATCATAACTTTATCGAGGGAATGGCATGTGTTGGCGGTTGTATCGGTGGCTGTGGCAATTTACTCCGTTATGAGGATGCTCCAGTAGCTATGGAAGCCAGAAACAAGGATGCGAGGACGGAAATGTTGCCAAATGTACGAAAAACGATCAATGTCATTTAGATGACATAGAAAAAAGCCGTAACGCCAGCGATACTTGTCAGCTATGAAACTCATGCAGGCAAAATATTATATAGATAATTTAGATACGGGCCGCAACCGTATCTAAATTTGTCTTATAGCGCAGAGGATATGACTGAAATATTTTTGGGATAATAAGAAAATGCAACGTCAGGTTTCCTTACAGAAAAAATGAAAAAAAGTATGAAAATCCTAAAAAAAGCCCTTGACATTCCTGTGAAGATAATATACTATATTACAGTAGTTAGCGAGAGCTAACTTTTTCAGGGCGCTTAGGTTAGTTAAAACTAACTATTCGAAAGCTTTGAAAGAGCAGCGCAGCTGACTTTTTAAAATTCATAAGGTTAGCAGAATCTAACTGTAAGAAGGCAGTAAATTTGCAGGAAGAAAAAGCTGGCTGAAATAAATCAACATGTGAGAAACATGGAATGCAGACTGGCAGGGAGTCAGTCTAAAAAATGCCCCAGAGGTTAGCGAGTGCTAATCTCAAGCGCAGGAATGGAGGAAGTATGATGCCTTTAACATTAGCAGACCGGGGTGAAGCCAATATCATCAAAAGGGTTGGCGGCAGTCCGGAAGTGAAGAAACACTTGGAAAATTTAGGATTTGTAGTTGGCGGTGAAGTGACCGTGGTTAATTCTCTTGGGGGAAATGTGATTGTCAACGTCAAAGAGTCCAGAGTGGCAGTCAGCCAGGAAATGGCACAGAAAATCATGATTTAAGGGATTCCGGATTTCGGCGTATTCTTTAAAATCATTTCAGAAAGGAAGTAACAATGAGAACATTAAAGCAAGTGGGAATCGGCCAGACGGCGACAGTGAAGAAGCTCCACGGAGAAGGCGCAACTAAGCGTAGAATCATGGACATGGGAATCACAAAAGGTGTAGAAG
>CAKQVC010000128.1 GCA_934277655.1 uncultured Clostridia bacterium | reverse complement strand
CTTCTGCACAGACAGCCTTACCTGCAATAATGTGTTCTAAAGGACCGCCCTGTGCATATGGGAATACGGCACTGTCAATTTTCTTAGCTAGGTCTTTTCTCGCAAAGATAAGTCCGCCGCGAGGACCTCTTAAAGTCTTATGAGTTGTCGTGGTTACGATATCTGCATGACCAAACGGAGATGGATGTGCTCCACCTGCCACAAGTCCTGCGATATGTGCCATATCTACCATGAAGTAAGCACCGACTTCTTTCGCAATTTCAGCAAATGCTGCGAAGTCGATCGTTCTTGAATAAGCCGAAGCTCCTGTAAGAATCAGCTGCGGTCTGCATGCCAGTGCTTTCTTTCTTACGTCTTCCATATCGATGTAGCCTCTTTCATCTACATCATAAAATACCATATTATATAATTTTCCACTGAAGTTTACAGATGAGCCGTGGGTCAGATGACCACCGTTGTCAAGACTCAGTGAAAGAATTGTATCACCAGGCTGTAAAATAGCCTTATAAGCTGCAAAATTTGCCTGCGAACCGCTGTGCGGCTGCACATTTACATGATAATCCGTGTCGAATACCTTTCTCCAAACATCGCAACAGTATTCTTCCAGCTGATCGATAAACTCAGTTCCGCCATAGTAACGGCTTGTATTTCCTGAAGTACGAACGTAAGGATAGCCTTCTGCGTATTTCCAGGACAGACAACTACCACATGCTGCAAGTACTGCTTCAGAGCAGTAATTTTCGGAAGCGATAAGCTCCACGTTATTCTTCTGGCGGTTATATTCCTGTTCAATAAATCCGCCGACTATAGGTGCTGTTTTCTTGATAAATTCGAAATTATCAACATTGTATGTGCTGTTGTCTTTTCCGTTAACATCGAACATATTGTTTTTCCTCCGTATATAAAATTTGATTATAAATATGAGTTTAACATAAAAAACATTGGTTCGCAAGGGGCGAAATTGTTTTTTTCACTATATGTTCTATAAGCTCCAAAGTTTAAAGGGTTAAGGGTTCATCGCAGATTGGCTGCATTCTTCCAGCTTGACAAGGGAAACTTCAAATGCCTTTCGGATCTCGGCAGTACCATCATCCAGTTTCTTCTTGTATTCTCTGCTTTGGATCCTGCCCTCGATCATCAGTTTGGTTCCAACTGCAAGGTTTTGTGCATATCCTGCATTTCTGCCCCAGGCAATGCACGGTATATAGTCTGATTTATTGTACATGCGGTTTACCGCCAGCATCAGATCACAGATTTCTCTGCCCATCGGTGATGTCCGCTTCAACGGAGTCTTGCACACATACCCTTCCAGATAGATATAGTTTTCATTGTATCCGAAATTCTCGCTTTTAAAAATCTCCTTTGCGAAAATAACGATGTTCAGTTTGTTTCTGGTTCCGGAAACTTCGTTATAAGTACGGATCTGCCCTTTAATCTCCACAAAATCGTTCTGTCCAATGTTCTCATTGAAAATCAGCCGTTCCGAAACCATGACGTTGATCTCGTCTACATATCCGCTTCTTCGCTCTATTCCCAGCACAAAGGTATAGAAAATCTCCCCATAAGTTTTATGACTGAACTGAAGTTCCGAAAGAACCACCCCACAAAGCTCCGCTACATTACTTTCCATACTTTCCTCCCGTTTGTTTTATTGTTTGATACATTCTATTAAGGAGAAAATAAAAGTATTCCTGGAGGTTTTTCTACAGGAATACCGAAAGTTTCAATATAGCAGTCCGAAGGTTTTCTTTGCAGCACGCCGGTTTGTTTTCTTCCTGCATGTTGCACTTACTTCTCGTTTTCTGCATTTTTATGATTCTTAAAGTAGAACCAGTATTTTCCAACAATCGCTATGATGATAAATCCCATCGCAATTGCCAGTGCAATGGTTATCGTATTGTTTGCACTAGTCTCCATCAGCTCCTGATCTTTTTCAACAATCCCCAGCATCGTATAATACAAACTGCCTCCCGGGATCAGCGGTACAGCTGCTGTCGTCAGGAAAATCGTCGCAGGTGCACGGTTCACACGTGCCATAATTTCAGCAAAAATACCGACAAAGAGTGACGCAATCAGGTACGGAATAAAATAATCGTCAAAATATGGCTGTACAATCAGATATACGATCCAGGTCAGTGCTCCTCCGATACCTGCCGCTACAAGCTGTTTTCCCTTCATGTTAAAAAGCAGTGCGAATCCAACCGAACCGATCAAGGCAGAAATGACTTGTATTATCATAAGCTCCCACCTCCTGTCAGTACGATGGACAGTGCGAATCCACATGCGATGACTGCCGCCAGAAGCAGTGAATTTACAAGCCGCAGCAAACCGGTTGCCAGATCGCCGATCAGCATATCTCTCACAGCATTTGTCATTGCGATTCCGGGGATCAGGATCATGATCGCACCAATCATGATTTTATCGGAATGTTCCCCAAATCCGATATGAACAAATGCAAGCGATGCCATACCTGCTAAAAAAGAGACTACAAAATTAATAGCAAGCTGATTGGTATCTTTGGCGCTTAAAATATTTAAAAGCCAGATGACGATAATCCCTACGATGGAAGAAGCTAATCCATCCAGAAGATTCCCACCGAAAAAGATTGCAAATCCCCCTGCAATAAAAACTGCAGATACATACTTCATCCATAAAGAATAAATTTTGCGGTTCAGGATCTGATGCAGCCTTTTAAAAATCTTATCAACCGCCGGCTTTTCGCTGCATATGTATCTGGATAGATCGTTCAGATAGTCCAGTCTGTCGAAGTTAACATCACTTCGAACAATTCTCCTGATCTGAGTCAGTATTTCTCCATCAGGTGCCTCGACCGTCGCCTGAATATTAGATGTTATTACAAAGGCATTGATGTTTTTGCATCCATATGCTTTACACATGCGGACCATGCTGTCTTCAACCCTGCTGGCCTCTGCCCCTGAGACTAGCATTTCTTCTGCAATATCTAAAATCGCCTGAAGTAATTTGTTATAATTCATCGGTCCCCCTGTTTCCTATTATTTTTTATTTGAAAGATTGATTTTCATAATCTCCGGATGGCAGTCCACGCCATATTGCGGACACTGTTTGCATTCAAAAAAGTTTGGTGCCTGATCCGGGTTAATCGTCTCAAACCCCAGCTTTCTGAAAAACTCCGGTGCTCTCGCAACCAGATAAATTGCATCTCCTCCCCTTTTCAGAACTTCCTCAGAAGCCTTATCGACCAGCATTTTTCCAAGACCGAACTTACGCATCGGCTTTTCGACTGCAATGCCGTCAATAATATATCTTTCTTCACGCAGAGCCAGCACACACCCTGCAACCAGATGGTCTTTCCCTTCCGCATGATCTTCTTTGATGTTTTTTAGGTCATCACTGCCGGACTGGCTAATCTTCCAACATTTAACAATGTCAGTATCAACCTCTTCATCCCCATCAAACTCCAGCTGATTTTCAACGAAAAACTTGACCAGACGTTCATATTCATCGGTCGTTCTTAATATAAATTTCATGACTCTATCTTTTCACTTCCTTTCTCTTAAATATCATATGTTTGATCTTCAAGCACGGCTTTTGCCCACTTTCTCTCCAGACATCTCACAGATGCAAAAGCCTTTATCCTTCCCATGTTCTGCGCAGGATCGTCCTGATCTGTCCGATCAGATACAGCGATCCCGCAAACAAAATCACGTCATAATCATCTTTGTGTTCTGCAGCAAACATACATGCCTCTTCAGGACTTCCCGCAGTAAGACAGTGCGCACCGAAATCCCGTAATTTTTCTTCCAGCGTTTCTTTCGACATCTTTCTCGGATTGTCCGGCTCTGTTGCAACAAATTCGCTTGTGATCTCGCAAAATGACTCCAAAATGTGGCTGGTATCTTTGTCCTCCAGCATTCCGGCAATCATAAGGATCCTGCTGCTGCCGCAGAATTTTTTCATCGTTTCTTTTAAAACTCTCGCTCCATCCGGATTATGTGCTCCGTCAAGGATCACAGCCGGTCTGATGCCTCTTCCCGTCATTACTTCGAAACGTCCGTTTTGTTTTGCCTTTTTCAACCCACGTAAAAGTGCGGCTTTTGAAATCTGAAGAGCTCCTCGCTCTTCCATAATGTTAATAGCTGCAATTGCCACAATGGCATTTTCAATCTGATGTTTTCCTACCATCGAGATTTCGATGTTTTCATAAACAACCCCCTGAATATCAACATCAAAGCGGCTGCCTTTTAAGGACTCTTCTTTCAGCGTATAGGGAATATGTCTTGTCTCAAAAAACATAGCATTGTGCTCCGCTGCTGTTTTTTCAATAACAGCGAGTGCTTCTTCTGCTTTCGCACTGGTTATGACCGGGCATCCTTCCTTGATGATGCCCGCCTTTTCGCCGGCGATTTCTGCAAGCGTATTCCCAAGACGATCCGTATGATCGTAGGAAATAGATGTAATGACCGTTGCCAGAGGTTTCGCACAGACATTCGTGGAATCGCCTCTTCCGCCCAGTCCGACTTCCAGCACGACATAATCTGCATTTTTCTCTTTAAAATAAAGGAATGCGATCGCCGTTATGACTTCAAATTCTGTTGGGGACTGCATGCCCGCATCAGTCATAGCTTTTGCTTTTTCCAGCACAATATCCGTATAAACTGCCAGTTCCTCATCAGAAATATACTTTCCGTCCAGCTCGATCCGCTCGTTGAACACTTCTAAAAACGGTGAGGTATACAGCCCTGTCCGATAGCCGTTTTCCTGAAGTACTGAATAAATGTAACGGCACACAGAACCTTTTCCGTTGGTGCCTGCCACATGGATCACTTTCAGCTGTTCCTGCGGATTACCAAGAAGTTCAAGCAGCTTCGTCATTCTTTCCAGTCCAAGAATGCTGCCAAATTTCTGAAACTCATGAATTTTGCCGATGGCGCCCGCAGCGTCATCGGCATATGTGTTGTTTTTTTTCATAATGATAGCCTCTTGCCGGCATTCAAGACCGGCAGCTCTTTCATTTCTTTTTCTCTTACTATTGTAATTTTATTGTAATTTTGCTTTGATGGAAACGATCTGTGCAGAAACTTTTTGCAGCATCTCTTCATACATCACAAGCTTTTCTCTTTCTGCCTGAATCTTTGCTTCCGGAGCCTTGTTCACAAATCCCGGGTTGGAAAGCATGCCGTTGGAACGTTTTACTTCTCCCTGCAGGCGTTTTTCTTCTTTTTCCAGTCTTGCCAGTTCCTCTGCAAAGTCAACCAGATCGTCCAAAGGAATGTAAATCTCTGCGCCATCAATAACTGCAGATACAGCATCCCCCGGCACTTCTGCCTTACTTCCTGCAAAGATGATTTCTGTAATATTTGCAAGATTCTTAAGATATGCTTCCCCACTCTTTATGATCTCAGCCTTTTCGCCTTCAGCAAGGATGATCGCCTTGATCTTCTTGGATGGAGCTACATTCTTTTCGGCTTTGATATTTCGGATTGCCTTAATGGCCTCCATGGCCATTTCGACCGTCTTTACTGCCTGCGGATAAACATAGCTTAAGCTTTCCTGTGGCCAGGAAGCATTAATCAGATATCCCTGTTCATCCTCGCCATGAGGCAGGAATCCCCAGATTTCTTCCGTCAGGAACGGCATGAATGGATGCAGCAGCTTGAGCATATTCTTTAGGCACATAACCAGAACGAAGCGGACAACTTTTTTATCTTCCTCATTATCGCCCCACAGTCTTGCCTTAACCAGCTCGATATACCAGTCGCAGTATTCATTCCAGATCAGGTCATAAACACGTTGCCCTGCCATAGCCAGATCATAGCGTTCCATTGCGTTGTTTACATATTCAATCGCATCATTGACACGGTTTAGCATCCACTTATCTTCATCCTTGAGCGGGATGTTGGCAAAATTGGTTGTTTCCGCACACGCACCGCCGCAGCAGTCATCACAGCATTTTGCCAGTGGCTTAAATTCGCCGCTTTCATCCTGCAGGTTCATGATAACGAATCTGGATGCATTCCATAATTTATTGGCAAAGTTTCTGGAATTTTCCAGTCTATCTTCCGTAAAACGCATGTCGTTGCCCGGCGTGATACCTGTGGAAAGCATGAAACGCAACGCGTCTGCACCGTATTTATCGATGATTTCCAACGGGTCAATACCGTTACCCAGTGATTTAGACATTTTGCGGCCCTGTGCATCACGAACCAGTCCGTGAATATATACATCGTGGAATGGTACATCGCCCATGTATTCCAGTCCGGAGAATACCATTCTGACAACCCAGAAGAAGATGATATCGTATCCGGTTACCAGCACATCAGTCGGATAGAAATAATCCAGCTCCGGTGTTTTCTTGGGCCAGCCCAGTGTCGAGAACGGCCACAGTGCAGAAGAAAAC
>CAKQVC010000127.1 GCA_934277655.1 uncultured Clostridia bacterium | reverse complement strand
CGGCAACAACAGCAACAACTACTGCAGCAACAACTGCAACTGATGCCGTATCTACCGAAAAGGCAACGGACATCGTGACAGACCTTGGCATGTTCTCACCAGCTAAAGGAACCACAAAAGTCGAAATCGACAAGATGACAGGCAAGGCAAAAGTTACTTTCTCCATCACACCACAGGCAAGACAGTATACGAAACTTGCACTGGTAGAACAGACGAAATCAGATAAAGTAAAAGAAAAAAATGCAATCACTGCAACTGTAACACCGGCAACGCTTGATGGTAAGACAAAATATGCAAGCACCTTTACTTTTGAAATTTCTGCTGCCGATCTGGGCAAGCAGATTCCGATCAGCATGTATCAGGTATTCACCAAATCTACCGGTGAAGCCATCGACGGATGGTATAACTTCGAAGGTCAGCACTATCTGACTGTAAAATTCACACCGGAAGTTGTAACAAACCTGACCAGTGCCATCTACTATCAGGAAAGAACCGAAGGTACTGACGTACTTTGCGAAGCAGCAGGCAGAGGATGGAATAGCCTGACAGACGCTGAAAAGAAAGAAGTAACCGGCTTCGGATACTATCTGGAAGAAGATGAAGAAAAGGGCGGCTATGAATACTTCGGCGAAGATACCGGCGATGCATCCAAAGACAATCCTCTGAATCAGGACAAGATCGGCAGCTATGAAATTCTGGTAGGCAGCTTCGGTACCAGTTACAATGATAGTCGTGTTGCAACCATCGGTGCGATCGAAAAAGCAATCCAGAAAGCAGTTCCGAACTTCTCCGTAAGAAGAGGATTCACTGCACAGATCATCATCAACCACATTCAGGCAAGAGATAACGAAAAGATCGACAACGTAGAACAGGCAGTCGAAAGAGCCATCAAGAACAAAGTACAGGTTCTGGTTGTACAGCCGACAACGCTGATGAGCGGTGCTGAGTTTGATGAACTGAAAGAAACGGTTCAGAAATACGAAAGCAAGTTCAAACAGGTAATTTATTCTACACCAATTTGTGATACAGATGCTGACAGAACAACAGTATGCAACACTGTTTACAAAGATGCTGCTGCAAAAGCAGGATTCGAAACAACAGATGCTGCAAAAGAATCCAAGGATACTGCATTCGTATTCATGGGTCATGGCACATCCCACTCCGCAAAACAGCTTTATACACAGCTGCAGGAAAAGATGACTGCACTGGGTTACGCCAATGCTTTCATCGGTACCGTAGAAGGTAATCCGGAAACCACTTCTTTAGAAGCTGTTGTGGAAGCAGTTAAGAAAGCCGGCTATAAGAAAGTTGTTCTTCGTCCGATGATGGTTGTTGCAGGTGACCACGCAAACAATGACATGGCTGGTGAAGAAGATTCCTGGGCATCCGAATTTAAGGCTGCAGGCTTCGAAGTATCTTCTCAGATCATCGGTCTGGGCGAACTGAAAGAAGTACAGGATATCGCTGTTGCACATGTAAAAGCAGCTGTAAAGAAAGCAGCTGTTGCTAAGAACACAACTTGCAAGCTGACCGCAGGTACAAAGAAGATGACTGTTGCAATCACTGCAAAGAGTGGCATGTCCGGTTATCAGTACAGATATGCAACGACAAAGAGCGGTCTTGCAAAGGCTTCCATCAAGACAACTACTTCCAAGAAGGTAACTGTAAAGAAGCTGAAATCCAAAAAGAACTACTATGTTCAGGTAAGAACATACAAGAAGACTGCAACAGGTAAAAAAGTTTACTCCGCATGGAGCACAGCTAAGAAAGTCAAAGTAAAATAATTTGAAACAGGGCAGGCAGTTTGCCTGCCCGTTTTGTATCAGATCAGAACTTTTTCTAAGGAGAGAAAACTTGTCGTGTGTGCATGATGAACGAAATGGGGATGCAGACACGACGGGTTTTGCAGAAGGACAAAGCTAGAGAAGAAAAAACCAGCGAGGACCAAAACCTGAAAAAGACAAAGTAAGAAAAAGATCAAACAAAAAGAGGGCAGGAAAGGAAAACGATGATGAGAAAACAAACGATCACAAGACAGCTCAGAAAAGCAATCAGCGCAGGTTTATGTGCAGCCATGATTCTGACCGGTAGTATGTTCGCTTTTGCGGACACCGACGCTAATACTAATACCAATGCAGCAGCTTATGCGGAACCGAAAACAGAGGATTTTGTTTCCGGCATATTGAAAGACGGCATTTACACTATCGGCACAGAAACGGACAGTACCGGTGCTGGCAGGATGTTCAATATCGCACAGGCAGACAACAATACCTGTAAACTGGAAGTCAACGATGGTAAGATGACTGCTATCGTGCGCCTCAATGCACAAGGGTATGACAAGCTTTATCTTGGCACAGCAGCAGATGCAGCGAAAGCAGCGCAGTCTTCCTACATTCTGTATGAACAGGATGCAGATGGTCTGTATACCTTCCGCATACCATTCGAAAAATTCGATACTGTCATGGAGCTTGCAGCCTATGGCACCAAGGGAAAAGCGTGGCATGACCACAATATCGTCTTCTATCTTGGCGTTCCGGTAGCACCGAAGGCTTCCTTTGAGAGTACGTCCGGTACTGTTACCCTGAAATGGACTAAATCTGCAGAAGATGGTATTTATGGCTACGAAGCAGAATACGCTCAGACCAAAGATTTTGCGGATAAAGAGCAGGTAACGGTGCAGGGAGCAGCGAAAACTTCTCAGAAATTCTATCTGGAAAAGGGAAATACCTATTATCTGCGCATCAGAAGCATCAAGAACGTCAATGACAGCAAGGTTTATTCCCCATGGAGCAATACGGTAACCTGCAAGACAACAGCGCTCAGCAAGGCAAAGCTGACTTCTGCCAAAGCTGCAAAGAAAGCAGCGAGTCTTAAATGGGTGAAGAAAACCGGCATCAATGGTTATGAAATCCAGTACAGCACTAGCAACAAGTTCGCCGCATCTAAGACCAAGACTGTCAAGGCTGCTAAGAGCGTCGTATCGAAAAAAGTGACCGGCTTGAAATCCGGCAGCAAATGTTATTTCAGAATCCGTACTTACAAGACTGCTGCAGACGGTAAGATTTATTCCGCATGGTCCGCAGTGAAATCGGTAAAAGCAAAATAATATTCCTGGAGGAACCGAATGAAGAAGAAAATGACTGTAGTCTTTGCTGTATTTCTGACTCTGACATTGACAATTTCACAGGCAGTTTCTGCCTTTGCTGAGACGGGGGGGAACGGCTCGCTTTCACAGGTATTATCGAACGCATCCGCAGCATCACAGGCATCGGATCAGCAGGCAGACAGTGCTTTTGCAGATGGCACGTACACCATACCGGCTGAGACCGATCAGCGGATGTTCTATATCGTATCCGATGACAGCAATGGTAGAACCGCATCCCTGACAGTCAAAGATGGACAAATGACTGCAGCCTTTTCATTGACAGGAAGCGGCTATGATAAGGCATACATGGGCAAGGTGGAGGATGTCACAGATGCAGACGCTTCGCAGATCAGCGGCTATATCGTGAAAAACGGCTATTATACCTACACCGTACCGGTTTCTGCACTGGATCAACAGCTGAAAATCGCCATGCATGCCGTCAAGTCAGACAAATGGTTTCAGCATACTATCATTTTTTACAGCAGTAAAGAAGCAAAGGAACGAATCGAAAAAGAACAGAATCAAGGACAAAAAACGGATTCTGACAACAATACAAACAACAGTGGAACCGCAAACTCCGGCTCCGGCAGTGATAAGAACAACGTAGGTAGCAGCAAGCCAGGAAGCGGCAGCCAAAAGCCTTCTGGCACGAAGGAGAACAGCACAACGTCAGGAAATGCGTCCGGAAACAAAGATAACAGCAAGAACAACAGTAAAACGCAATCCGGCCTGGCTGACGGCACGTATACGCCGGATCAGTTCAGCTGGTCAGGGGGCTCCGGCAGGCTGGCTTATATCGCCTGTGATAAGATCACTGTAAAAAAAGGAAAGGCTTATGCGACCATCCGTTTCAGCAGTTCGTCTTATGACAAGGTACAGGCGGGCGGCGGAACTTATGCCAACACAGGCAGTGCAGAGTCTACATTTACCATTCCGGTTACGCTCAATACCAATAACACCATTTCCGCACGGACGGTAGCGATGTCATCTCCGCATTGGATCGACTATACGATTTATCCATATCTGGCGGAAGCCGGCAAAGGAAATGGCGGCGTGACGAAAACCATTGGGCAGAAAACACGGGAAAAAAACACAAAAGATAAAGATAAAAATAAAGACGGCCAGGAAAGTGTCTCTGAGATCATCGGTCTTGGCGAGGCAGAGGAAATCCCACTGGAATATGCCCAGTATTGCAGACTTTACCGCTATGCAGATGGTATCAAGCTGTTGCAGATCGACCTGACCACAGACAGCAGCCTTTCTTACGAGGAAAAAGCCATGGAAGCACAGACCGAGGTGGAATATGATGAGGAAGGAAAACCGATCGCTAAATCGCAGAGTGAAATTACGCAGGCACTCTATCAAAACAGTACCGTCAGTTACTTGCTGGTGCCGGAGGGGGCAGAAGTCCCGGCTGGACTGGATAAGGAAATGATCCTGATTTCCATTCCGGCAGATAAAACGTGGTCGGCGTCCAAGGCAGCCAGACGGTTTCTACAGGCGTTGGACTGTGAGGATATGCTGACTGCAGATGCCAGCGAAAGCGAGAATCCGGCAGCGCCGGATTTTAAGTCCATCGTGCAGGATGAAAATAATCTGGCAATCTTGCCGTTACAGTCACAGACGCAGATGGAAATACTGGAAAAGCGTTTCGCAACGCTAAATATCCCAGTCATCCTGGATCGTTCTGCTGATGAAAAGACGCTGCAGGCAAAAGCCGAGTGGGCAAAAGTGTATGCGGCTCTTTACAGTGCAGACGAGCAGGCAGAGGCAGCCTTTACTACCATGCAGGATGAGGCTTTCTGGGACAGTCTCGCAGCTGAAAATAGTGGAACGAAGGGGGATGCAGATCCGGGAGCTTCCGCAGAAGCAGAGCATCAAAACAATGAAAATCACGCAGATGCGTTACTATATACAGTGATTGTAGCAGTTCTCCTGCTTTTGGCAGTGGCAGCAGGAATTGTCTTAAAAAAGAAAGAGACAAAGAAGGGATCGCATAGATGAGAAAAAAAATGAGAAAGAAACGAATTTGTACATGTCTTCTGATTTTGAGTCTGCTGGTTACCATGCTGACAGGATGCAGCAGCAGTACGACAGGGCAGGAAGGCAGCACCGATAGTGCAGGCGGTCAGATCCCGCAGATTGAAGGACTGACCTACGAAAAATCCGTAGACTTTACATATGCCAAATGTCTGGCAATCTATCAATATGAAGGTGGCTATTCGCTGGTAGATATTTTTGATGATGCCAGATACCTGATTGTGCCGGAAGGCGGCAGCATACCGGAAAATCTGGATGAAGATATTACCGTGATCCAGCAGCCGGTCAACGACATTTACCTTGGTGCAACCGCAGTCATGTCGCTGTTTGATGCTATTGACGGATTGGATCATATTTCCATGACATCTCTCAAGGAGTCCGGCTGGACAGTTGAAAATGCAGCAGCCCGGATGAAGGAGGGCAAGATCGTTTATGCCGGCAAGTACAGCGAACCAGATTACGAAATGATCTTAGAAAAAGATTGTCAGTTGGCGATTGAATCGACGATGATCTATCATACGCCGGACGTGAAAGAAATGTTGGAAGAACTGGGGGTGCCTGTTCTGGTAGACCGGTCCAGCTACGAATCCAATCCGCTTGGAAGAACCGAGTGGATCAAGCTTTACGGGGTGCTGACCGGCAAGGAAGCAGAGGCCAATGCTTTCTTTGAAAAACAGCAGGAGACTGTCGCAGCTTTTGATGACTACGAGAGTACCGGCAAGAAAGTTGCATTCTTCTATCTGACGACCGACGGAAAAGTAGTTGTCAGAAGCACCAATGACTATGTACCGTCCATGATCAAAATGGCCGGCGGCAACTATGCATTTGAAGGTGTGACTGATGAAGATGGTAAGACATCCGTCTCCATGACCATGGAAAGCTTTTATGAAAAGGCACAGGATGCCGACTATATTATCTACAATGCCAGCATTGACGCTTCGGTCAAGACGATCGCTGATCTGATAGAAAAAGACGAGGTTCTGAAAGAATTTAAGGCGGTAAAGTCCGGAGACTGCTATACAACCGGCAGTTCCATGTACCAGAGGACTGACGTAATCGCCGATATGATCGCGGATTTCCATAAAGTCTTTACCGGACAGGACACAGAACATTTAGAATTTCTCAAAAAAATGGAGTAACCCATGATAATCAAGCAAGAACACAGCAATGTGGAAAGCACTGGTCAAAGCGAGGGCTTTCACACGGAACTACATAGACG